>JBBDXD010000001.1 GCA_040902535.1 Dehalococcoidia bacterium
TTGGTGGAGACGGGGGAGAGTTGAACTCCCCGTCCAGGTGGTGCGCCGCCCTGAGTCTGCTACAGGCTTATTTCCGCAGATTAACTTCGCCCGGCGCCACGCTGCGTCGTCGCGCCGGACTATCCGATGGTCTTAGGCCCGCGCTATCGGCGTCCCGCGGACAGCACCCCGGCTAATCGTCGCTCGTCCTCCGTCCGTCGGGGTGGGGCGGAGGCGAACGTCACCGCTGTTTAGGCGGCGAGGGCGAGTTGTCGTTCGCCAACTATGATTGGCCACCTGGATTAAGGAGGTCGATGGCCGCCCTCCGCCTGCAACTCAGATCCGTCGACCCCTGTCGAGCCCTTTCGTCCCCGAAAGCGCGCTCAAGGAGCGCGGTGTGCAATACAGTATACCGGATCCGGACGTGACATAACGTATCATCCTGGTTTACGAGCCACCGCCAACAGGTGACTGCGAAGGAAGGGCAGCGTTTCGAGTGCCGCGGCGAGCGGCCAGGAGACGCGGGCGATCCGACGCGCGATCGGCGGCGCGAGCGTGATGCGTCGCGCGTCGATCATGCACGCAGGAAAAAGCGCGCGCAGATCCCGTGCGTTGATACCGCGGACGTCGCGATTCGTCGGATTCCACGTGAAGTCGTAGGTGATGAGCGTGCCGCCGGGCCGCAGCACGCGCAGCGCTTCGGTCGCGATCCGCTGTCGCGTCGGCTCGTCGACGACCGACGACAGAACCGTGAACATCAACGCAAGGTCAACGTGCCCGGCGGGGTAGGGCAGATGCTCCGCATTCCCTAGGGAAAACTCTACCGCCGGCGCGCTCCGCTCGCGCGCCGCATCGATGCGCTCCGGCAGGAGATCGATGCCGCTCAACATCTCTGCGCGCGCGCCGTAGCGCAGGAAGTCGCGCAGCACTTCGCCGTTGCCGCAGCCAATGTCCAGCACGCGCTTGTTATCGAGCGGCGTCAAGCCCTGCCGTCGCAGCAGGTCGAGCAGCGCGCGTTCGCGACGCTGGAACATATACAGGTTCGCGCGATCGTGGAGGCCGTAACGATCGTCGGCGCCGCGTCGCGCGCGGGCGGCGTAGGCCTCGCGGATACGGTCGACCTCATCCGGCACGCGCGTCATCGCGTGCTGTGGCGCAGCGCGCGCTGCATGTCGCGTTCCGCATCGCGCTTTGCGATCGCCTGGCGCTTATCGTACTGCTTGCGACCGCGCACGAGTCCGAGCTCGACCTTGGCCATGCCGCGCTTCAGGTACAGGTTGAGCGGAATGACGGTGAGGCCGCGCTCGTTCATCGAGCGTGCGAGTTCGTGGATCTCCTTGCGGTGCAGAAGCAGCCGTCGCGGGCGCGTCGGTTCGTGGTTCATGTGACTGCCGGCCTCATAGGGCGCAATGTGGGCGCCGTAGAGCCACATTTCGCCATCGAGCGGGCGCGCGTACGCCTCGCGGATGCTGGCGCCATTTGCGCGGATCGACTTGATCTCGGTGCCGGTGAGGCTGATGCCGGCCTCTACGCGTTCAAGGATCTCGTAGTCGTGGAACGCCTTGCGGTTCGAGGCGACCTGCTTGTTGTCGGACATAACGCCTGCCGGACTAACCGCCGTCCGTCGGGGTCGCTTCCGGATCCGCGGTGGGGCTCGCCTGCGGCGTTAACGCCGTGGCCGGCGTCGTGTCCGTACCGCGAAGCACGTCGAGCGCCTTGAAAAGCTGTACGTCGCGCCGCTGGTCAATGTCTTCGTCCGAGAGTTGCACCTCGATGTCGGGCCGGACGCCGACGCCATCGATCGCGAGGCCATCGGGTGTCAGCCACTTGGCGATGCTGATGTAGACCTGGCCGCCGTCTCCCAGGTCGTTGGAGATATTGACCGTGCCCTTGCCGAACGACTTTTCGCCCACGACGGTAGCACGGCCGTTGTCGGACAGGGCGGCGGCGAGCACCTCCGATCCGCTGGCGCTGAAGCGGTTGATCAACACGACCACCGGGATCTCCGTCGCGATACCGCCGCGGCCGGCGCGGATGTGCTGTGGATCGTCGTTACCCCGCTCGACTTCGCTGAGGACGATGCCCTCATCGAGGAACTCGTCGGCGACCTCCACGGTCGTGCGCAGCAGTCCGCCCGGGTTGTTGCGCAGGTCGAGGACGACGCCGCGCTTGCCGCTGTCGACCGCGTCGCGCAGCGCCTGGCGGAACTGTTCGATCGTCGGCTGCGTGAACTCGCGGATGTAGATGTATGCGACGTCGTCGATCGGCGTGCCGGCGCCGTCTTGCAGCGCGCCGCCGGGGGGCTGCGTTGTGACGCTCTGGACTTCGATTTCGTCGCGCTCGATTTCGAGCGTCTCCTCCTGGCCGTCGCTGTGGCGCACGACCAGCGTTACCGTGCTGCCCTTGGGCCCGCGGATCATGATGACCGCCTTCTCCTGGGTCCAACCCTCCGTCGACTCTCCGTTGACGGACACGATGACATCGCCGGACTGGATGCCTGCGCGCTCGGCCGGGGTGTTCTCGATCGGCGCGACGATAATGATCTCGCCGTTCTCCGAGGCGACGGTCGCGCCAATGCCCTCGAAAGAGCCGCTGGGACCGGTGCTCGTCGCCACCGTGACCGGATCGACGTAAAAGGTGCCGCTGTCGCTCAGCGTCTGCAGCATGCCATTGATGGCCGCCTCGTACAGCGCCTGCTCATCGATCCGGTCGGGGTCGACGTAGCGGTCATCGAGCAAATCCAGGATCTGGTTGAGGGTCTCGAAGTCGATGTCGCCTTCGAGGTCCTGGCCGTCGCTGGGAGAGTTGACGGTTGGCGATGCGGAGGCATCGTCGTCGGCCAGCACGTAGCCGATTGCGAACGCCAGGACGAGGATAGAGGCGGCGAGCAGACCGAGAACGGTCCAGCGAGCGGCGTTCAGCATGCGCCTGAGGACTCCTTACGCGTGCCGGACGAGGGCGGGAGGAGCCGACGCCGGAGTCAATGTCGTCTGGCAGTCTAGCATTCGGCTTCTTCGGGCAACCAAGGCGCGCGGATCACGCGACGGAAGAGCGCCCGCGCCGCCGCCCGACCCTCCGATCGGCCTTGGCGGCGTACAGCCGCGCATCGGCCTGTTGGATCAATTCGCCGGCCGTCTTCGCATCGGACGGAAACGAAGCGACGCCATACGATACGCCCAGCTCGACAGACTCGCCTGAGGCCGTCATGGCCGCGCAGCTCGCGACGGCAGTCACGAGCTTATTGCCGGTCAACGCCGCTTCATCGGTCGTCGTGTTCGGCAGGACGATGACGAATTCGTCGCCGCCATACCTTGCCCCGACGTCGCTGCCCCGGATATGCCGGTCGATGACCTCGCCAACCAACCCCAGGAACTTGTCGCCCATGAAGTGGCCGTAGCGGTCGTTGATCTCCTTGAAGTTGTTCATGTCCATCAGGATCATCGAGAGCGGCTGTGCGTAGCGTGCGGAGCGCTCGAGCTCGTGCGAGAGCTGCTCGCGGAAGTAGCGGTGATTGTAGAGGCCCGTGACGGCATCCCGGTAGGCCATGTTGCGAAGCCGCTGGCTGAGCTCCTCCAGGTGGGCCGAATAGGCGCGCTCCAGCCCGACGTGCATCGTGCGCGAATGTGCGGCAAGGAAAATGCCGTAGGCAGCGCCGATCATCACGAAGAAGAGTTGGAGCGCCGTATATGTCTCGCGTGACATAAGCGATGGTCCGACGGTGATCACCGAGACCGTCGTGACGACGAGGACGATACCCGACAGCCGGATGGCATGGTCCACTGCTCGGGAACGGCGATGCGGTCGCATGTGCGACATGGCCTCGGCGACACTCTCCTGGGACGAAGTTGAACTCATGCGTACACGGCCGCCGCGCGGGTCTGCGCGGATCCGGCTATCTCCTCGATTGAGTATCGGATTGGCCCCGAGTCACTTGACGGTACGGCACGTAGCGAATGCAGACGTCGTTCTCTCCGCTTCAGGGGCGGACCGCCGGAGCCTGTGCGTCAGATTCGGGAAAGGGCCGCGCGGGTTGGGAGATCCGTTATGTACGAAGGACTAGCGACGGCTACATAACATCTATAGTGCGATCATATGAATACGAGCGTGAGACGCGTTTTGGGGCTTCGTGCCCTACCACGGAAAGTACGCGTCAGACGTGAGGAGGTCTAGCCGCGGCTCTCGGCTCCGCGGTGCGAACCGCGCAGGATGGCCAGGACGGCGTTGAGCGGTTCGCTCTCCGTCTCGATGTCTTGCTCGCCCTTCACGATGTCGACGAGGGTCGTGCTCGGAGCGGCGTCCTCGCGCGCAACGGGCTCGATCGGCGCCTTGAGGCCGATGCTCGCCCGCCACCGGGCGATCGTCGCCGCCGTCGAGGAATGCAATTCGTCGGCGTCCATGGCATCTTCCCGGCCCGGCGGATCTGGCAGCTGGAAGTCGGGCAGATTCGGCATGCCGATCTTCGGCGCCTGGATCTGCGGCATCGACACCTGTGGCATCGACGGCATCGAGAGCTGCATACCCTGGAGGCGGCTCGTCACAGCCGGCGAGAGCGACAATACGAGGCCAATGCCCAGCGCCGCGATGACGAAGCCAAGATTGACGCCCTGCCATGCGCCCGCAAACGCCAGCGAAGCGATGACTCCGGCTACCGCGTAGGTTCGCACATGTTGGACGTGCGGAATGCTCCAGTCGCGGCCCGGACGTTCGCCGGGTGCGCCTTCCTCCGCCCGGCGCTGGGCGGCATGCGGCCGCGCCTTTACGGGCTTCACCATGCCCTTACGGATCAGGACATCGTCGCGGAACGCGTCGTACTGCTCGCGCAAGCGCGGCGTGCCGAGCACGCCGTAGGCCTCGTTCAATTCGTCCAGCAGATGCTGCGCGCGCGGATTGGTGGCAGCGAGACCCTGGTACTTTCGCGCCAGGTGCCAGTACGCCTGGTCCACCATCGCCCCATCTGCGGTCGGCGTCAGGCCGAGGATCTCATAGTAATCGCGGTCGCTCATCGTCGTACCCCTGTTTGAAGTCGCGGCTACACGAAAGAACGCGAGTGCCGAGGCTGATGTTTCCCCGCGATTGACGCCGAAGCGCCACCGCTCGCGGGGGCTCAGTGTCTTGCACGCCGGCCGCGCACACTCCCGCGGCCACATCGTCGTGAAGCCAGACGTCTTCGACCCTGGATCTACTCCCCTGTCTGGATCATCGGTCCGGGTGGGTCAATCTGGTGACTGTTGTTATGTAAAGACGAGCGCGTCCTGTCACACGGCTCAATCTGGCGCGTTGGGATTAGCAAGCAGCGGAGGTCTGACGCCCATGCGGACAAAGGCCGACACCATCCTGGATGAGCGCGGACGCGTCATGTTTCGGTGCCTTGACTGCGCCCAACCGATGACGAGAAGCGACTTCTTCGACCTCGGTCTGCGCTTGCCTGAGCTCGGCGAGACCCCGGACGATTACTGCGACACGGAACTGATCGATGGCTTCGAGCACGCCGCCTGCCACGAGCGCCGGCGTGGGGCGCGCGCGGGCTGACGACATCAGGCCAATTGACGCTCCGTCGTATTGACGATAGCGTGCACGCAGGCAAAGGGGAGTAATCGGTCCCGCAGCGCGGGACGGTCCGGATCGACAAACCCGTCCGCCGCAGGCAGACCGGTCCGGACTACCTTCGCGAAGGCGTTGGTGCGGTGAGACCTTTGATGACAACGGTCATCAGGGGTTTTTTTGTGGCCCGGAGGCGCGCGCGTTGACGAGCTTCTTGCGGACGTGGCAGTGGCCGATCTTCATGGGCCTCATGGCCTGGCCAGCCGTGCTGGCGCGGTTTCACGTCTTCAGCGCCCCTCATTGGTTCGAGACCTTGCTCTTTGGCCTGGCGATCGTCTCGGCCGCGTTCCTGCTGACGTGGACCGCCGAAGCCGCCGAGCGCGACGTGCCTCGCACGCTGGCGCTGGCGGGCCTGGCGCTGATCGCCGTGCTGCCGGAGTACGCCGTGGATGCGGTGTTCGCGTGGAAGGCCGGCGAAGACCCGTCGTACGCTTCTTACGCAACAGCGAACATGACGGGCGGCAACCGGCTGCTCGTGGGCGTCGGCTGGACCGTCGTCGTCGGCATCTTCTGGTTCCGGACGAAGGGCAGCGTGCTCAAGCTCGCGTCGGTGCACCGGAACGAGGTCGGCATCCTCGCGATCGCGACCGTGTACTCATTCATCATTCCGTTCCGCGGCGGCATTACGCTTTTCGACGCGGCGTTCCTGATCAGCCTGTTCGGCGTCTACGTCTACCTGGCATCGCGGGGTGATGTCGAAGAGGAGTCATCCCTCGTCGGCCCTGCCGAGACGATAGGCAACCTGCCGACCCGGCAGCGCCGGACGGTGCTCGTGGCCATGTTCCTGTACGCGGGTGTTGCGATCCTGCTCGCCGCGGAGCCCTTCGCAGAAGGGTTGATCGAAACCGGCACGCAATTCGGTATCGACGAATTTACGCTCGTGCAATGGCTCGCGCCGCTCGCCTCGGAGTTCCCGGAGTTCCTCGTCGCGTCGCTATTGGCGTGGCGAATGCGCGCCGATGCCGCGCTCGGCGCGCTCGTCTCGTCGAAGGTGAACCAGTGGACGCTGCTGATCGGCACCCTGCCGATCGCGTTCGCGCTGTCGAGCCAGTCCCTCGACCCGTTGCCGACAGATGAGCGTCAGGTCGAAGAGGTGTTCCTCACGGCCGCACAGAGCCTGCTGGCGGTAGTGCTGTTGATCAACCTGCGCATGTCGCTCTGGGAGGCGGGCACGCTGCTGGTGCTCTTCCTGGCGCAGTTCTTTACGCCGCACGACATCATCTCGCGCGACACGTTCTCGTACGCGTACCTCCTGTTGGCGGCGATGTTCCTCTTGCGACAGTTGCTGGAGATGCGCCCGTTTATCGGCGGCCCTCCCCGCGGTCAACTCGCGCGGCCGCCCTCGCGGGCTCCAGAGCCCTCGCCGCGGCCCGCCGGTTCTTGACAGATGCTGCCACTCCAGCGGATGGTATGCGGACGGTTCCGATCGGAACGGATCAAGGTGCCGGCGGAGGTACATCGTGGCGACCTACGTGGTTCTCTGCAATCTCACCGACCAGGGCGCGCGGACGATGCACGACCTGCCCTCACGTCTTGAAAATGCGCGCGCGACCTTCCGGCAGCATGGCGCCGAGCTAAAGCAACTCTTCTTCGCGATGGGCGTGTATGACTACGTGGTCGTTGCCGAAGCGCCGGACGACGAGACGATGTCGCGCGTCTCGATGTCGGTGAGCAGCCAGGGCAACGTACGGACGTCTTCGTTTCGCGTGTTCACCGAGGATGAACTGCTGAAGCTCGTCGAGGCGCTCAGCTGACGCAGTCCGACGAAGCGCGAGCCCTCTTCGCGCAGGCACGCGAACGTCACGAAGCGCGCGACGTGGCGCAGAGCGTGGCGCTCACGCGGCGCGCACTCGCGCTCGACCCGCACTACGTCGAGGCGCTGGAACATCTCGGGACGACCATGATCACGCGCCGGCAGCAGTACGCGGAAGGCCTCGATTGCCTCGAACGTGCGGCGGCCGCGCGTGACGACGATCCGGGCATCTGGTACGCGCTTGCCTGGTGCTACGAGTTTGCCGCGCACGAGATCGCGCGGCGCCGCCCTGCTGGTATCGATCTCGTGCCACGCGACCTGTACCGGCGCGCCGCCGAAGGCTTCCGCCGCTGTCTTGCGCTGCACCCCGATGGAAAGCTCAAGGATGACGCGGAGGATCTGCTCGACCACGTCGAGAACGAACTCTCCGCGTTATGATGCCCGCGACATCGAGTGCGTGCTGTCGGGAGGGACCATGACCATTCTCGATCGTTATGTAGAGATGCATCCCGGCTCCCGCACCCTCCACGAGCGCGCGCTTCGACTCTTTCCTAACGGCGTCACGCACGACATCCGGCACCAGTCGCCCTTCCCTCTGTATGCCGCGCGCGCCGCCGGCAGCCGCAAGTGGGACGTCGATGGCAACGAGATCGTGGACTACGTGATGGGCCACGGCGCGCTCTTGCTCGGTCACCAGCATCCGGCGGTCGTCGAGGCCGTCGCGGAGCAAGCGCAGCTTGGCACCCACTACGGCGCGTCGCACGAGGCCGAGGTGCGCTGGGGCGAGCTGGTCTGCAACCTCGTCCCGTCCGCCGAACGACTCCGCTTCACGTCGTCCGGGACCGAGGCGACGATGATGGCGCTGCGCCTCGCGCGCGCCTATACGGGCCGTGAGAAAGTGATCCGGCTGCGCGAGCACTTTCATGGCTGGAGCGACGCGCTCACTGGCCAACCGCCGCCTGAGGAGACGGTCCCTCGATCGCCCGGCATCCCCGAAGGCATGCTCGCCGCGTCGATCGTGCTGCAGGCGAACGACGTTGAAGTCCTCGAGCGCACGCTCCGCGACGAGGGCGGCGACATCGCAGCGATGATCCTCGAGACGACCGGAGCGCATTGGGGCACGCATCCCATCGATCTCGAGTACGTGCGGCGGGCACGCGAGTTGACAGCGGAACACGGCGTCGTGCTGATCTTCGACGAAGTGATCACGGGATTCCGCGTGACGCCCGGCGGCGCGCAGGCCGCGTACGGCATCACGCCGGATATGACGACGATGGCCAAGATCCTGGGCGGCGGACTTCCCGGCGGCGCCGTCGCCGGCCGCGAGGAGATCATCGAACAGATCTCGATCCCCGGCGAGAACTCGCCGAACGATGGCCGCCGGGCGCGCATCGCACATCCGGGTACGTACAACGCGAACCCGCTGTCGGCGGCGGCCGGCGCAGCGTGCCTGGAAATCGCCGCCACGGGCGTACACCAGGACCGCGCGGCATCCACGGCAGCGCAACTCGCGCGCGAACTCAACCGCGCGTTTCGCGAGGAAGCCGTCGCGGGCGCCGTGTACGGCCACTCATCGATGCTGCACATCGCGATCGGCATGGAGCAGCAGCCGCCAGATGGCTACGGCTGGGGCTGGCGCGCGCTGCCGGTTGCGCCACCGCGTGTATCGGGCGCGGCATCACAGGCATTGAGACGCGGCATGCTCAACGAGGGCATAGACCTGATGGGCGACGGCATGATGGTATCGTCAGCGCACACCGACGCAGACGTCGACCGCACGGTCGAGGCGTTCCGCCGCACGCTGCGAGCCATGAAGGAAGAAGGCGCCGCTCTCTGACTACTACGACTCGGGGAACGTCACCAGTGAGGTGGTGCTTTCTATGCCGGGGACGCTGCGGATCTTGTCGCTGAGGATCGCCGGCACCTCGCTGAGCTGCTCCACCTCGATCTCGACCACGATGTCGTAGGGCCCCATCACCTCGTGCAGTTCGACGACACCCGCAATCTGGCCAATGGCGGCAACCACGTTGCGCGTTTCACCGGGATTGGTGACGACGAGGACGTAGGCCTTGATCATCAGTGCCTCCTGTATCTGATAAAGCGCTCAGCGCATTTCCCCTGCTCGCGAAGCGCGGTACGGTCAAGATAGTGAGTATAGGTACCGCCTGCGCATCGGTGGCGTCAATGGGGCCATCGAAGTTCCGGAGCGCGGCGTCGGCGCGGCCGAACCTGCGGTACAATGAGGCTGGAATGCGCGCCCGCCTGCAGATTCGGCGGGGCGGCCGCGGCCCGAGGGGCAATGCGGCAGAGGCCAATGGTCGAAGAAATCTTCCAGACCGACCCCATCAGCGCCTTAGGGCTTCCAACTCCCGTTTCCATCGGTCGTACCGCCACTGTCGGCGAAGCGCTCAGGGCCGTCCAGACCCGGGGCGTCGGCTACGTGCTGATCGTCGAGGATGACGGTCGCCCGATCGGCATCATGTCCGAGACAGAAGTGCTGATGAAGATCGTGGCGCGGGACGTGAAGTACGACGAAAGTGTCGATATATACATGTCTCACGGTCCGGAGACGCTGACCCAGCGGGACCCGATCGCCACGGCGGTCAAGCTGATGAATGAGGCCGGCGAGCGGAACATTCCCATCGTGGACGAGGACGGACGCGCAGTCGCCGTCCTGCGGACGCTGGACATTATCCACTTCCTGGCCGAGGCGTTCCCGGCGCAGGTCATGAACCTGCCCCCGCGCCCCCACCAGTTGATCCCCGAACCGGAGGGCGCATAGTGACCACGCTGACAAGAGAGTCCGACCAGCACGAAGGCCCGGATGTCCTGGAGCTGGACCGTGTAACGATCCGTTTCGCGGGTGACTCCGGCGATGGCATGCAGCTCGCGGGCACCCAGTTCACCAAGACGTCGGCGGTCCTCGGGAATGACATCAGCACCTTCCCGGACATCCCGGCGGAGATTCGCGCGCCCCAGGGTTCGCTGCCCGGTGTCAGCGGCTTCCAGGTCAGCTTCTCGAGCCACGACATCTACACGCCGGGCGATGCGCCTGACGTCCTCGTCGCGATGAACCCCGCGGCACTCAACACCAACATCGGCGACCTGCCGCGCGGCGGCATTCTTGTGGTCAACGAAGATGAGTTCACTGAAACGAACCTCAAGAAGGCCGCTTACGGGTCGAACCCGCTCGATGATGGCAGCCTTGGCGCCTACCGCGTGTTCCAAGTGCCCGTATCGACGTTGAACGCGCGTGCGCTGAAGGACAGCGGCCTCACCGCCGTCCAGGTCGACCGCTGCAAGAACATGTTCGCGCTCGGCTTGATGTTCTGGATGTACAGCCGTCCGCTCGACACGACGACTCGCTGGATCGATGAGAAGTTCGGCAAGAATCAAGGTGTGGCCGAGGCGAACAAGAAGGCACTGCGCGCCGGCTACAACTTCGGCGAGACGACCGAGATGTTCGCGACGCACTACCATGTGCCCAAGGCCAAGCTGCGGCCGGGCCTGTACCGCAACATCACCGGCAACGAGGCGACCGCGCTGGGCGTCATCACAGCGTCGAAGCTTGCGGGCCGCACGCTGTTCTACGGGAGCTATCCGATTACGCCGGCAAGCGACATCCTGCACGAACTGTCGCGCTTCAAGCGATTCGGCGTACGCACCTTCCAGGCGGAGGACGAGATCGCGGCCGTCGGCGCCGCCATCGGCGCGTCGTTCGGCGGCTCGCTCGGACTCACCGGCACGAGTGGCCCGGGACTGGCGCTGAAGAGCGAGGCGATCGGGCTTGCGGTGATGGTCGAATTGCCGCTCGTCGTCATCGACGTGCAGCGCGCCGGCCCGAGCACCGGTATGCCGACCAAGACCGAGCAGGCGGATCTGCTGCAGGCGATGTTCGGGCGCAACGGCGAGTCGCCCGTCGCCATCGTCGCCCCATCGACGCCGTCCGACTGTTTCCAGATGGCGATCGAGGCGTGGCGGATCGCGATCAAGTACCGGACGCCGGTTCTATATCTCTCGGACGGCTACCTCGGTATGGGCTCGGAGCCATGGCTCGTGCCGGACTACACGAAGTTACCGAAGATGGATCCGGACTTCGCGCACGACCCGGCCACGTTTAAGCCGTACGCACGAGATCCGGAGACACTGGCGCGCCCCTGGGCGATCCCGGGCACACCGGACCTGGAACACCGGATCGGCGGACTCGAGAAGTCGGATATCACGGGCAATGTGAACTACGACGCGGCCAACCACGACAAGATGGTCCACCTTCGCGCCGAAAAGATCGAACGCATCGCGAACGACATTCCCGAACTGGAGGCGCACGGCGATGAATCGGGCGATCTGCTCGTACTCGGCTGGGGCAGCACCTACGGCGTCATCACGACGGCGGTGCAGCGCGCGCGCGCGAAAGGGCTCAAAGTGTCGTCGGCGCACCTGCATCACTTGAACCCGCTGCCGAAGAACCTGGGCGATGTGCTCAAGCGTTACGACCGGGTGCTGATGCCGGAGATCAACCTCGGGCAGATGCGCATGCTTGTCCGGTCACGCTACCTCGTCGACATCATCGGTCTGAACAAGGTATCGGGGCGACCGTTCACAATCAGCGAAGTCGAAGCGAAGATCACAGAACTGGCCGCCTAAGAGAGAAGGAATCATGGTCACCGCGAGCCGCGACGATAACGTGAAGGTGCTGTCCCGGAAGGACTTCGTGTCCGACCAGGAGGTGCGGTGGTGCCCCGGATGCGGAGACTACTCGATCCTCGCGCAGACGCAGAAGCTGATGCCAGAGCTGGGCATCCCGCGCGAAAACATCGTGTTCATCTCCGGCATCGGTTGCTCGAGCCGTCTGCCCTATTACGTCGACACGTATGGATTCCACAGCATCCACGGCCGGGCGCCGACGATCGCCTCGGGGTTGAAGGCTTCGAGGCCGGAGTTGAGCGTCTGGGTGGTGACGGGAGACGGCGACGCCCTGAGCATCGGCGGCAACCACATCCTGCACGTGCTGCGCCGTAACGTCGATCTGCAGATCATCCTGCACAACAACGAGATCTACGGCCTGACGAAGGGGCAGTACTCGCCGACCTCCGAACTGGGCAAGCGCACCAAGTCGTCGCCCTACGGCACGATCGACCGGCCGCTGCATCCGCTGAGCGTCGCCATCGGCGCCGAGGCGACGTTCGTCGCGCGCTCGATCGACACTGATGCGCATCACCTGGTGTCCACGCTGGACAGGGCGTACAGGCACAAGGGCGCGTCGTTCGTCGAGGTCTACCAGAACTGCAATATCTTCAACGACGGCGCCTTCGCGGACTTTGCCGCCAAGGAAGTGCGTGCCGACCGCACGATCTCGCTCGAGCATGGCAAGCCCATGATCTTCGGCAAGGAGCGCGACAAGGGGCTGCGCTTCAGCGGCGCGAAGTTCGAAGTCGTGACGGTCGGCGAGAACGGCGTCACCGACGCCGACCTCTTCGTCCACGATGAGACTCGCGAGGATCCGTCGATCGCGTTCACGCTGAGCCGCATGGAGTGGCCCGAGTACCCGGTGCCCGTCGGCGTGCTGCGCGCGGTGCAGAAGCCGACGTACAACGACCTCATGGACAAGCAGATCGAAATGGCCATCGAGGCAGAGGGTGAGGGCGATCTGCGCGATCTGTTCCTCGAAGGCGACACGTGGACCGTCGAGTAGCGCGATGATTTGCCCCGAGTGCAAACACGACAACATCGAAGGCGCGGACTACTGCGCCAACTGCGGCCACGACCTTGCCGGCCTGGATCAGCCGGACGCGCCCGGCGCCACGGGCCCCGCATTCATCCACCAGCGTCTCGCCGATGTGCCGGCGCGTTCGCCGGTCAAGGTGAGCGTCGGCGATCCGGTGGGGCTTGCGGTGCGCATGATGCAGCACGCGGATACGGGATGCGTGCTCGTCATGAACGACGGACGGCTGGCGGGCATCATCACGCCGTGGGACATCCTGCACAGAGTCGCAGGCCCAAACGAGGACCTCAACGCCGTGACGTGCGGCCACGTGATGACCGCCGACCCGGTGTTCCTGCGGGATGACGATGACATCGCGGTCGCCATCAACAAGATGTCGATTGGGGGCTTCCGGCACATTCCGCTGCTGCAGGCGGGCACGCCGCTGTGCGTGATAAGCATCGGCGACCTGTTCCGTCATATGGCGCCAAACCTCGCGTAGCCGCGCCTGTCTCCAGCCGTCATCCCCGCGTATGATGCGCCTCGCCAGTTCATTCGTTGGAGGCCTCGATGACGACTGCATCGGTTACCCATCATCACATCGTAAAGACGGCCGCAGACCTGGCGCCCGATATCCGCGCCGCAGCGGATGCGACCGAACGCGGGCGCACCGTCGATCCCGATCTGATCGAAAAGCTGCGATCCGCGCGGCTCTTCGACATGGTCGTCCCACGAGACTACGGCGGCCTGGAGGTCGACGTGATCACGATGATGCGCGCGATCGAGGAGGTCGCGATCGCCGACGGCGCGACCGGGTGGTGCGTGGCGATCGGCGTCGGCACGGCGATTGTCAGCGCCTACCTGCCTGAGGACGTTGCGCGACCGATCTTTCGCCCGGGCGTGATCACCGGCGGGCCTGTGGAACCCGCCGGACGGCTGACGCGCGACGGTGACGGCGCGCTTCGGCTCTCCGGCCGCTGGAAGTTCGCGAGCGGCTCACCGCATTGTTCATGGCTCGTGGCCGGTGCCCTGGTCTTCGATGGCGACCAACCCAGGATGCTCGAAGGCGGCATGCCCGACTGGCGTCTTGCCGTCGTGCCGCGCGACGGCGTGCAGATCATCGATACGTGGAGCGTGTCCGGTCTGCGCGGCACCGGCAGCCACGACATTGCTATCGAGAACGCTCATGTGGCTGAGGAGCGGACGATTCCGTTCCTGACCGCTGCTTCGGCCATGCAGGGCGCGCTCTATCGATTTCCGATCGTCTCGTTCCTGGCGCTGTCGATCGCGCCGGTCGTGTGCGGCATCGCCCGGCGCGCGCTCGATGAGTTGATCGTGCTCGCCGAACGCAAGACGCCCACCGGGGCGGCCACGCCCTTGCGAGAGCGCGGCGTCGCCCAGCACGAGGTCGCACGGGCGGAGGCCACATTGCGCGCAAGCCGGGCGCTCCTGTACGAAACGGCGGCTGAAGCATGGGACACGCTCGAGAGCGGCGGCCGCCTCACGGTGAAGCAGCGGGCGCTGGTGCGGCTCGCGGTTGTGCATGCGACGAGCAGCGCGCGACAGACCGTCGACATTGCGTACAAGCTTGGTGGCGGCTCTGCGTTGTACGAGACGAGCGTGCTTCAGCGACAGCTCCGCGACGTGTACGCGGCGTCGCAGCACATCTTGCTCACGGACCTGAATTACGAGACCGTCGGGCGGGTGCTGATGGGTCTGCAGCCGTCATCGCCCGCGCTCTGACGACTCCTGCCCGTTGGTCCGCGACTGTTGTCATGCGCGGAAGAGTGCGCAGTTCTCGCGCATCTCCGCTAGGAACAACTGCGCCCATGGCGGCACCACCGCGGCAACTCGATCGCTGCAGTAGCGCTCCGCGTACTCATCGACGGACATCCATGCATATGCCGAGTGCTCTTCGCTGAGGATAACATCGCCAGGCGGCGCGTAGGCTGCATAAGAGTGGCACGCGACGATGTCACCGCGCCGATCGTGATACTGCCACGTCCGCAACAGCTCAGGATTGGTAATGCGAAGGCCTGTCTCTTCGCGCGTCTCGCGAGTCACTGTTTCGGCGGCGCTTTCGTCCGCTTCGATATCGCCGCCCGGCTGGCCCCACCACCGGGATCCGCCGGCGTTCTGCAGCACCAGGATCTTGCCGTCACGGACGATGAAGGCGTGTGAACGCCTGTGGACCGCCATGCGGTCATTGTCCCACGTTCCTAGTCCACTTCAACGCCGTTCGCTATCATCGCGTCCACTGGAGGACGCGATGAAGGCTGCCGCGCTCAAGGGCTCCCGCAGCATGGAGTTAATCGACCTGCCGGACATGGAGCCCGCGCCAGGGATGGTGAAGCTGCGCGTCGCTTTTTGCGGGATCTGCGGCTCCGACATGCACGAGTACGAGTCTGAGAATCCGCCGCGAGCGCTCGGCTTCATGCAGCCCGTGATGGGGCACGAGTTCAGCGGCCAGATAGTGGCGGTGGGTGAAGGCGTCGCCGGAATCGAGGTCGGTCAGCACGCCGTGGGCAACCCGGGCGCCGGATGCGGAGCTTGCCGCTACTGCGCGATGGGGCGCGAGAACCTGTGTCGGGCTGGTGGCGGCGGCGGCATGGGATACACGCTGGCCGGCGCCTACGCTGAATACGTCACGATGCCCGCCCGCAGCGTCGTCACGTTACCGGATGGTTCCGATCTGCGCGCCTGTGCCCTTACCGAGCCGCTCGCGGTAGCGCGTCATTCGCTGATCCAGGGCGCCTACAAGCCGGATGAACTGCTGGTGGTCGCAGGCGCCGGACCGATTGGGCTGCTTACCGTCATCGCGGCGCGCCAGATCGGTGGCACGCGCATCGTTGTGTCGGAGCCGCTCCCCGGGCGGCGCGCGGCTGCCGACTCCGTCGGCGCAACGAATGTGATCGAGCCGTCGCAACTGCTGGAGACCGCATACAAGCTCTCCGACGGCAACGGCGCCGACATCTCGGTGGACGCTTCCGGCCTCCCGGTGGGCATCGCGTCGTGCGCCGATGCGACGGCCCGGGGCGGGCGCATCGTCCTGGCGGGCGTCGGTGAGCAGACGTACGCGCTCGATATCCTGCGCTCGATCATCAACGAGTACACGTACATCGGCATTCTCGGCTATACGCGGGCGGAGTTCGCCGATACCGCGATGATGATCGCCCGCGGCGAAGTCGACGTCTCACCGGTGATCTCCGAGGTCGTCGCCGTGGAAGGTACACCCGATGCGTTCACCCGTTTGTCGGCGGGCCGCGACGGCCTGTACAAGATCCTTGTGTCGCCCGATGCCTGAACCGCCAGCCCCAATCTACCGGCCGCTGACAGAAGCGGACGTGCCCGTCACCGCCTACATCCGCAAGGCCGCGCTCGAAGGGCTGGGCCGCGAGCAGGGGCGGATACCGCAGCCCTGGCAGCCGTCTCTCGGAGGACACTCTGGGCACCTCGTGCGCACCGATCCGGCGGGTTCATGGGCTGCCGAGATCGACGGACTCGTGGTCGGGTTTGCGCAATCGTTTGTCCGCGGCGAGATCTGGTTCCTGGCGCAGCTATTCGTCCAACCCGAGGTACACACCCGAGGCATCGGGCGTGAATTGCTCCGTTTGGCGCAAGACTACGGCCGCCGCCGCGGCGCTCGCGTGTTCGCAGTAGTCGCGTCGTCATCTCCGGTGGCGCAGGCGTTGTACATGCGGTCAGGCATGTTCGGCATCGGTACCGGCTACCGCGTGACCGGCGCCGTCTCCGCGCTGCTCGCGCTACCCGAGCCGAAGGCGAATCGCAAGCGCGTCGTCGATTGCTCCGGCTGGCTCGACCGTATCGCCGAGATCGACCGCGAACTCTTCGGCGCCGAACGCCGCCAGGACCACGAGTACTACCTGCGGCCCGGCCCGGTCGACCATCACTCGTTTGGACTGACGCGTGATGGTGTGCTCGAAGGCTACGGCTATGTCGACGCGCGCGGATGGATCGGCCCCATCGCCGCGAGCGAACCGGACGGACAACGGCCGCTGTTGCGCATGGCCGCGGAGTACCTGGCCGGCCGGGGCGTCGAAGAAGCGAGCATCTGGGTGGCTTCTCTCAACCACGTGATGATGAGCAGCTTGCTCGAAGCGGGATGGAAGTCGCAGCCGGTGACCTACTTCATGTCGAGCGAGCCCTTTGGGCGGTTCGACCGGTATCAACCCTCCGGCGGCTTCTTGTTGTGACGCTGTCTCAGGCCCGTGTGACGCGCCTATAATGCGGCGTATCCCGCCCCGGAATGCCCTGATGACTGAATTGCCGCCCCCAGAACGCCCGCTGCCGAAGGGCGCCGTCACGCGCCAAGTCGTGCGCGAACTGGAGCGCGCCCTCGGTAAGGAGCGCGTGCTCTCGACGCCGGAAGAGCTTATCGCGTACGAGTTTGACGGCACGATTGAGCGCGGTACGCCGCAGGCCGTCGTGTTTCCCGAAAGCACAGAGCACGTCGCCGCCGCTGTCCAGATCGCGCATCGCTTCGACGTGCCGGTGATCCCGCGGGGCGCCGGCACGGGCCTGAGTGGAGGCGCCGTCGCGGCGATCGGTGGCATCATCGTCGCCCTTGCACGCATGAAGCGCATTCTTGAGATCGACGCCGTGAACCGCATCGCGGTGGTCGAGCCGGGCGTCGTCAACCTTGATCTGACGAAGGCCGTGGCGCCGCTGGGGCTCTACTATGCGCCGGATCCTTCGAGCCAGCGCGCGTGCACGATCGGCGGCAATGTCGCGGAGAACGCCGGCGGGCCGCACTGCCTGGCTCACGGCGCCACGACGAACCACGTGCTCGGCGTCGAAGTTGTGCTCGCTGACGGTGAGGTCGCATGGCTCGGCGGTCGCACGCGCGACGTGCCGGGATACGACCTCGCCGGCGCGTTCGTCGGCTCGGAAGGCACGCTGGGCATCGCGACGAAAATCGTCGTGCGGCTGATGCGTACGCCCGAATCGACGCGCACGCTGCTCGCGGTGTTCGACAGCGTCGATGACGCGAGCAACGCCGTTTCGGCAACGATCGGAGCAGGCATCCTGCCGACCGCGCTCGAGATGATGGACAAGAACATTATCGCGGCGATCGAACCGGTCCTGCACGCCGGATTTCCGCTCGATGCCGAAGCGATCCTCCTCATTGAAGTGGAGGGCCTCGAAGAGGCGACGGTCGAGCAGGCGGATGTGATCCACGGCATTTGCCATAGCAACAACGCGCGTGAGATTCGCATCGCCGTCGGGCAGGCGGACCGCGATCTCCTGTGGGCTGCCCGCAAGACTTCGATCAGCGCGCTGGGACGGCTGTATCCCAATTACTACGTGCTGGACGGCGTCGTCCCCCGTACGCGGTTACCCGCCGTCCTTCGCGAGGTGTACGCCATTTCGGCGAAGTACGGACTCGACGTCGCGAACGTCTTCCACGCCGGCGATGGCAACCTGCACCCGAACCTCCTGTTCGATGACCGCATCCCCGGCACGACGGCGCGCGTGCTCGAGGCGGGAGCCGAGATCATGCGGCTTTGCGTCGATGTGGGAGGCAGCATCACGGGCGAGCACGGCGTCGGCCTGGAGAAGCGCGACTTCCTCGCCTGGATCTTCGACGACACGGATCTCGCCGTGATGGGACGCTTGAAGGCAGCATTCAAGGCCGGCGAGAACTACAACCCGTGCAAGGCCTTCCCCACTCACAAGGGATGCGGCGAGTTGAGCCAGGCGCACGTCGCTCGCGTGGCCGCCGCGGTAGGTGCCGACGTCTATGTCTAGCTCCGTCGCGGCGTCCCGCATCGATGAGTTTCGTGCAGCAGTCGCTTCGAGCGTCAATGACGATCTCCTGCGCGACCGGGACCTCGATGCGTTCGTTGTTGATGGCATCGTGCCCGACCTCGTCGTGACGCCCTCGAGCGAGCACGAGTTGGCGACGGTGCTCGCCGAGGCGCACGAACACGCACTCGCCGTGATCCCGTTCGGGGCAGGGACGCACCGCTCGCTTGGCAATCTGCCCGCCGGCTTCGACATTGCGTTGTCGACAACGAGGCTCGATCGGATCGTCGCTCACGAGCCGGCGGACCTCACCGTGACCGTCGAGCCCGGTGTGCGGTTGGACGATCTCCAGACGCTGCTCGCGACAAGCAATCAGTTCCTGCCGCTTGACCCTCCCTGCGGAAACGATGCGACCGTCGGCGGGCTCATCGCGTCGGCGGCGTTCGGCCCGCTACGGCACGGCTTCGGCACGGTGCGCGATTGGTTGATCGGCGTGCGCGTCGTGCACGCGGATGGCGCGATCAGCAAGGCCGGCGGGCGCGTGGTAAAGAACGTCGCCGGTTACGAGATGACGAAGCTCTATACGGGATCGCTGGGGACGCTCGGCGTGATCAGCGAGGCCACCTTCAAACTGATGCCGTCGCCCGCAGCGCGGCAGACGGTGGCGGCGTACTTTCATTCGCCGCACGCCGCAGCGACATTCGCCTTCGCGGCGCAGGACGCCGGCCTATCCCTGGAGGCGGCTGAGTTGCTTTCGCCTCCCGGCGCCTTCGCAGTGCTCGGTCAATCGCGTTGGGCGGTGCTCTTGCGCGTCGGCGGCTCGCCCGGCGGCGTCGCGCGGACGCTGCGCGAGATGACGTCGCTGGCAAACGGGCTCCATGCTTCGGTCGAACACATTGACAACGATGCCTGGCGCCGCTGGAGCGACGTCTTCACGCCGGGCGAACTCGCGTTGCGCGTGAGCGTCCAGCCGTTTGCGGTGGCGGATGCCGTCGAGGTGCTCGATCGGCGCTTCGCGGGCGCGGCTGCAACGCTCTCGGCAACGATCAGCGCCGGCGTCGTGCGCGTGAACGCGCGGCCTTCGCGCGACCATCGTCCGGCGGCGCTTGTCGCGCATGCACGCGCGCTTGCGGCGCGCTGCGATGGCTATACGGTCGTCGATGCGGCTCCGGTATCGTATAAGCGCGAGCACGACGTGTTCGGACCGCTGAGGCCCGACTTTGCGATCATGAAACGTCTCAAGGACGAATTCGACCCTCGGCGGATCCTGTCGCCCGGACGCTTCGTCGGAAGGTTGTAGATGATGCGGGTGCACCAGCAGGCGCATGCGCACGACATGCGCCCTTCGCTTGCCGACGACATCGCTCGCTGCGTGCACTGCGGCTTCTGCTTGCAGGCGTGCCCAACGTACCTGGAACTCGGCATGGAGACGGATTCGCCTCGCGGCCGCATCGCTCTCATCGATGCCGTTGCGTCACACCGCGCCGAGCCGACGCCGTCGCTGCTCAAGCATCTGGACCAGTGCCTGCAGTGCCGGGCGTGCGAGACGGCCTGCCCCTCGGGCGTGCAGTTCGGCCGCATCATGGAGACCGCCCGCGCGGACGTCCTCGAAAGCCCGAAGCGGCCCCTGTCGTGGCGACTGCGCGTGGCGGCGCTGCGGCAGGTGCTTCCGCACCAGTCACGCATCCGCACGCTCATGACGGCCATGCGTGTGTACGAGCGCTCGCCGCTACGCAAGCTCGTGCAACGAACTGGCGCGCTCCGTCGCGTGGCGCCGTCGCTCGCCGATGCTGAGCAGTCGATGCCCCACGTGCCATCGGAGCGGTTCAGGCCATCCGAGCAGCCCGAAGGACTGACGAAGAGCGTCGCGATGCTCACCGGTTGCGTGATGCCGCACCTGTACGCGCGCACGCACGAGGCGACGGTGCGCGTGCTCAACCGTCTCGGTTATCGAGTGATCATGGCGGCAGACCAAACGTGCTGCGGCGCGCTCAACGTGCACGCCGGCGACCGCCGCTTCGCGCGCGAACTCGCAAAGCGCAATATCGACGCGATGCTGCGCGAAGACATCGAAGCGATCGTCGTGAACTCCGCGGGCTGCGGCTCGACGATGAAGGAGTACGGCGACCTGCTCGCTGACGACGCCGAATACGCCGCCCGGGCGGCTCGATTCGCATCGATGACGCGCGATCTGCTCGAGTTCATCGCCGTCCACGATCTGGGCGATCTGGGGGCCGTGCCGCGCGTCGTGACATACCAGGACTCGTGCCACCTCGTACACGCGCAGCGGATTGCTGCCGCGCCCCGGACGATCATGTCCCAGATACCCGCGCTTGAACTGCGCGAGATGGCGACGCCGGACCGCTGTTGCGGCAGCGCCGGACTGTACAGCATCGTCCAGGGTGACCTCTCGCGACGTCTGCTGGGGAGCAAGATGGACGACGTCGAGCGGACCGGCGCGGCGATCGTTGCCACGGCGAACCCCGGCTGCATGATGCAGCTTGAGGCCGGATTCCGTTCGCGCGAGATTCGCGGCCAAGCGGTGCACGTCATCGAACTGCTGGACGAGTCGATGCGCGCCGCCGCGCCCCGGTAAGCCGCGACGGCTATTCGCGGAGCATAGCCTCGACGAGCACTTGCAGTGAAGTTTCCGGGCGGGCTCCGACGTGGCTGATCACTTCGGCCGCGGCGATCGATCCCATCCGCGCCGCTGTGGCGAGCGCGTGTCCGTGCGTCAGACCGTAGAGGAAGCCGGCGGCATACAGGTCGCCTGCTCCGGTCGTGTCCACGACGCGCTCGACCGGTTCGGCATCGATGACGTGAACTTCGTCTCCCGCGACGATCACAGAGCCCTTCGCGCTTCGCGTCAGCGCAGCGATGCCGCAGTGACCGCGTACCTGCTGCAGCGCATCGTCGAAGTGTTCGGTCCGGTAGAGCGACATGATTTCGTGCTCGTTCGCGAAGAGAATGTCGACGTGGCGTTCGACGAGCTCGAGGAACTCCGTGCGGTGGCGCTCTACGCACAGTGAGTCGGACAGCGTCAGCGCGACGCGCCGCCCCGCGTCGTGCGCCAGCCGCGCCGCCTTCGTGAAGGCTTCCTTCGCCAGCGGCGGATCGAAGAGGTAACCCTCCAGGTACGTCACCTGCGCACCGGCGACGACATCGGGATCGATATCGTCTGGCGCGAGCTCGAGGCTGGCGCCGAGATATGTGTTCATCGTGCGCTGCGCATCCGCGGTCACCAGGATCAGGCAGCGTCCGGTGGTCACGCCGCTCGTCGATGGCGTGCTGCGGAAATCGATGCCCGTCGACCGCATGTCGTGTGCGAAGACCTGCCCGAGTTGATCCGTCGCGACCTTGCCGAAGTACGCCCCGCGGCCGCCAAGCGACGCGATGCCCGCCATGGTGTTGCCCGCGGAACCGCCGGACATCTCGATGCCGGGCGGCAGACGCTCGTACAGCGCGTTCGCGACGTCCGCATCGATGAGTTGCATGGATCCCTTCGCCATGCCCTCCCGCTCCAGGATCGCGTCATCCGCGTGCACCAGCACATCCACGATCGCGTTGCCGATGCCGAGGACATCGTATTCGGGCATGCTTGCTCCTTCGAAACGCGTGAACCGGTGACGGGATACCGGCCTCGTCGACGAGTGTCAAACGAGGCGGCGTGCTAGCATCGCTCGATGCGCGTCCGCCCGTCGCTGCTCGTCCTCACCTTCGTCGCTTCGGTGCTCCTCGCCGCGTGCTCCGAAGACAGTCAGGTCGAAGATTGCGCGGCCGACGGCGATTGTCCGCCCTCAGCTACCGCGACGACGTATGTCGGCGGTGCTACACAACCTTCAGACCGCACCCCATCCACGTTTGAGGTCCCGAGGTCCTGCGCTGCGCCCTACCCGTCCGGCCCACCCACCGTGACGACCGTGTTCTGCGCCGATCCGGCCTCCATGACGCAGGCCGCCGTCGTGCGCATCATCGATGGCGATACGCTGCGCGCGATCGTGGACGGCACCGAGGAGCCCGTGCGGCTCTTCGGCGTCGATACACCGGAGCGCGGCAAGGCATGCTTCAGCGAGGCGACCGACGTCTTGCGCGTCCTGGTGGCCATGCACGGCGGCCAAATACGTCTCGTCCGTGACGCGCGCAATCGCGATCCGAATGATCGTCTTCTGCGTTATGTCTATACCCCCACGGGACTCAGCATCGACGCTGTGCTCGTCGCCGAGGGGTATGCCTACGCATGGACGCGCGATGGCGCTCTCCGCGACCCGCTCATCGACCTCGAAGCTATCGCACGGCTGGAGAAGCGAGGTTGCCTCTGGCGCTGATCGCATCGGTCGCCGGCAAGGTGGTCTGGGAACCGCGTGCCTGTTACTATCGCTCGCGGAGGAAAGTAAGGAGGCTAGATCACTTGTACAAAGTGTGGCTAACCGTTTTTGTGGTGCTGTCGATATCGGCGGCTGCGTTCTTTGCGGCGTGCGGAGGCGACGGCGACGAGACGATCGACACGGGCGATGGAGAAATCACGATCTCCGACGATCTGCCGGACGATTTCCCGGACGACTTCCCGATCTATGATGGCGCCGATCTCCAGGGCTCGTACCGTGGCGAGAGGGAGGGCATCGAAGGGCTCGTTGCGACGTGGACGACCGGCGACAGCGCGGAGGACGTCTCTGCGTTCTACGAGGAAGAACTGAACGGCGACAACTGGACGATCCAGTCGCAGGGCGACCAGGGTGCTCTTGGTTCGTTCTTCGTTGCGCTGAACAACGACGAATCAAAGGCCGCGTACGTCTACATCGGCAGCAACGATGATGACACGACCATCGTCGTCACCGTCGGTGACAACGAAGGCTCGCTCACGGGTGGCGGCGATGGAACGCCGGCCGATGGCGGTGACGACTCAGGGGATGATTCGGGAGACAGCGGCGACGACGGTTCATCCGATGGCGCGTCCGGCAGCGCCGATCTGCCCGACGAGCAGGATCTTCCGGATGACTTCCCATCGGACCGCGTGCCGCTCCCGAGCGGCGCGCGCGTCACGAGCAACAGCTCCATCTCCAGCGGCGGTACGAATACGTTCTTCGTGGAGTTCTACTCGGAGCAGAGCGCCGACGAGCTTTCTGACTACTTCAAGGATGAGCTTCCCAACAACGGCTGGACCGAAAGCCTGTCGTCTCAATCCGGCGGTGAGGTCTTCCTGTCGTTTGCGCCGGAAGGCGGTGAAACGACGTCGGGCGTGACGATTATCATCGCCGACGCGCCGACAGACGGCTACCGGCTGGTGACGCTCAGCATCTTCGGCGACTAGCGCGACTCGACGCACGCTGGAGCCCCAACCCGTACTGGGTTGGGGCTTCCGTTTGTGCTTCAATCGAAGCATGACCCTCCCCCAGAGCATGATCTCTGTCGAAGAGGCCCTGACGCGCATCCTGGCCTTCGTGCCGCTGCTCGAACCCGTGGACGTGCCCATTCTTGACGCCCTCGGCCAGGTCGTTTCCGAGGATGTCGTCTCCGACGTGGACATCCCGCCGCTCGATAATACGGCGATGGACGGATACGCCGTTCGGGCGGTAGACACGAGCGGCGCGTCAGATCGCGCTCCCGTCGAACTGCGGGTTATCGGTGAACTGGCGGCGGGCTATGTATTTGACGGCGAAGTCACGCCCGACACGGCGCTGCGCATCATGACAGGCGCGCCGATGCCGTCCGGGGCCGACGCCATCGTGCCGTTCGAAGAGACCGATGAACCTTCGGGGCGGGCCTTCGGCTCCTTCGCCAAGTCGCGCGACATCGTCGGCGTGCTGAAGGCCGCCGCCCCGGGCGCCAACATTCGGCGCGCCGCCGAGGACCTGCGCCGCGGCCAGGCAATCATCGCCCGTGGCACCGTGCTGCATCCGGCGCAGATCGGCGTGCTGGCCTCCCTGGGCAAGGCAACGGTGCGCGTGCATCGACGGCCCGTCGTCGCGATCCTCTCGACCGGCGATGAAGTGCGCGAACCCGGCGAATCGCTGAAGCCCGGCCAGATCTACGACAGCAATGCGTACAGCATCAGCGCCATGGTGGCAGCGAACGGTGGCATCCCGCGCAGGCTCGGTATCGCGCGGGATACGGTCGACGCCTTGACCGCAAAATTGCGCAAAGGACTGGACGCCGACATGCTCGTCACGTCGGCCGGCGTCTCGCGCGGCGACTATGACGTCGTCAAGGACGTGCTCGCAAACGAGGGCCAGGTGAACTTCTGGACGGTGCGCATGCGCCCGGGCAAGCCGCTGGCGTTCGGTGCCTTCCCTTCGGGCGGCCGAAACGTCCCCCATATCGGACTGCCTGGAAATCCCGTCAGTTCCATGGTGTCGTTCGAACTCTTCGGACGCCCTGCGATCTACCGCATGCTGGGACGCGCCGATTGGCAGCGCCCCGTCGTCCGCGCCGTCGCCGATGAGCCGATCGAGAACAGCGACGCGCGCCGCGTGTATGCGCGCGCGATCGTCACGCAGCGTGACGGCCGTTATCACGCGGCGCTGACAGGCCCGCAGGGATCCGGCATCCTGACATCGATGGCGTTGGCGAACGCCTTGGCCGTGGTGCCCGAAGACGTACCGGGCGTGGCCGCGGGCGACGAAGTCGAATGCATGCTCCTGGACTAGTTTAGAGTTCGACGCTGAACTTTGCGAAGCCGAGGCTCGCTTCGCTGAACTCAGCGTCCACGCCATCGACGACGGCGAAGCGCGGACCCCTGTGCAGAATGCGCACCAGGTCCTCGATCGCGGTGTCGTCACCCTCCGCGACGACTTCCACGCGGCGGCCATCGTCGCTATTGCGCACGTAGCCGCAGATGCCGCGCGTCACGGCCTCATGCCGGACGAACTCACGGAATCCGACGCCCTGCACGCGGCCGCTGACGATGGCCTGCAGTCGCTTCATCTCTCGGCGTGTCCCCCTGGCGCTACCGGCGTGCCCATAGCGCTGCCCGTCCTGCCTCCTACGGCGTGAGTTCGATCGGGACTCCGAACTCGTTCTGTCGCGATCCGTCTTCCGCGCTGAAGTCGAATGCGATCAACATATACGCTCCGGCTTCGAGTCCGGCAATCTGCAGTGTCGCCGACCAGGGCGCGTTGCCCAGCCCACCCGCGGCCTGCACCGTTTCCGATAGCACCACGGCGCCCGAGGAATCCCGCAGCTCGAGTTGCAGGCTACCCTCGAATGCGTCCGTCACACCGGTTACCTGGAGCGGCCCTGCAACGGGCACGGGCTCCCCGCACAGCGGCATCTGGATGACGTTTGGCGGCCGTTCGCCTGACACGTTGACGTCCACGGTGACGGCGTTCTCCTCCGAGCCGTGCTGCGCGCTGTAACTCAGCGCCCGTACGACCATCGGTACGGCTGCGTTGCCGGTTGGCGGTGCGGGCGGCGGGAACGCCATCGTCGTCGACCAGTCGCCGCGTGTGCCGGAGCCGGACGTCGCCGTGAGGTTATGCTGGCAGATCAACTGCCCGTCGGCGCTGACGATCTGCACGCTGAGGGCCGCTTCGAACACGTTTGCCGTCCCTGAGATGGCGAACGGCAGTTCGACGAGCGCTCCCAGGGCTGGTTCGGCGATGACGATCGCCGGGAGATCTTCGGTCGGGACTGGGTCGGGCGTTTGCGCTCCGGCTGTCGCCGGCGGCGGCTGGCTCGTGGTTTGTGCGAATGTCGCGGTGGGGTCTGCGTCGCCATCGTCACCGTCGCAGGCGTACGCGAAGATGGCGATCGTGGTTGCGGCCAGAAAATAAAGACTACGCTGCATCGGTCCCTTTCGCTGTTTGCCCGCCACGCGAAGTATACGAGTCTGGCGCAAGCCCGTGCTATCCTCACGGTCGATGCGTGTCGTCTTCATGGGTTCGCCCGAATTCGCCCTGCCAGCGCTCCGGCGGCTCATCGAAAGTGATCACACGATCGTCGGTGTGTTCACGCAGCCTGACAAGCCCGTAGGACGGGGGCGCAAGATGAGCGCGCCGCCGGTCAAGCTGCTCGCCGAGGAGCACGGGCTGCCGATCTTCCAACCAGCGTCGATCAGCAAACGCGAATCCGTCGAAGAGATGCGCGATCTCAAGCCGGACATCGGCGTCATCGCGGCGTACGGCCAGATCCTGCGCCAGCCCGTGCTCGATGTGCCGCCGCTCGGCATCCTGAACGTGCACGCGTCGCTCCTGCCGCGGTGGCGAGGGGCGGCGCCCATCCCGGCCGCGATCCTCGCCGGGGACAGCATCACGGGCGCGACGATCATGCAGGTCGTACTCTCGCTCGATTCGGGCCCGATGCTGGGTGCGGCGCAGGTGCCTGTCGCGCCCGATGATACGACCGGATCGCTCACGCCGCGGATCGCCGAGAGCGGCGCGGCGTTGGTCCTCGAGCTTCTTCCGGGCTGGGCCGACCGATCGCTGGTGGCAACGCCCCAGGACGAAGCGCTCGCCACCTATGCGCCTCAGATCAAGAAATCTGACGCGATGATCGAGTGGGCGCGCGACGACGCAGAGGCGATCTCGCGCATGGTGCGGGCATTTATCCCGTGGCCGATCGCATACACCCGGCTCGATGGTCAGCCGCTGCGCATCCACGAGGCGCGGCCGCTCGGCGGCCGGTCCGGCGCGGCGCCGGGCACGGTAGCGGTGTCCGACATGGGCTTCAGCGTCGCGACGAAGGGCAACGATCTCGCGGTGACGCGCGTGCAGCCCGCAGGCAAGAACGTCATGGCTGCGCGGGATTTCGCGCGCGGCAAGCGCGACTTGCACGGAAAGGTGCTGGGGCGCTGACGATAGCGGCGGCTCAACGGGCACCCCACGCCGAGTCCACGCCGGGCAGCTCGATGCCGAGGATCTGAAAGTAGCTGAGCAACTGCGCGCGGTGCAGGATGTCATGCTCCAGCCGCCGGAACGCGATCCAGTTGCCGTCGCCGTCCCACGGGTCGGCGTCGTCGGCGCTGCGGTACGTGCTCGCGAGAGCGGTCGCATCGCCCAAAAGCCCCATCTGCCGAGACCACGACAGCGCCAGTTGCTCCTTGAGCCCATCCGGCGACTGGCCGTTACGGATGAAGTCCGGCGTACCCTGACCGTCGCGGATGGCGTTCTCCATCCAGTGGTGGCGCGATCCGGCGATGTGCAGGAAGACGCCGCGGAAGTTCCATTCGCCCGGCGCCGGGCTCCAGTTCCACTTATCGTCGGGCACCATGCCAGCGAGGGCGATGAGGCCATCGTTTAGACGCTCCCAGTAGCGGGTGATGGCGAGCGGTGGATACACAGGCATGCACTTCCTCCCTGAACAATGGCCAGTGTACGACGAACGCGAGCGTGCAGTCTCGACCGTGGCTGTGCGCGGCGAGCTTCTCGGCCCGGGCGTACCTACGGCGCCAAACTGAATACTGAGAACGCTGTCAGGGCCTGGCCTGTATGGGCACCTGATCCGGCGCGACGTTCGCGCGCGTCACGACTCGGAGCGGCAGCATGTCCTTGTACCGATCCTCGATCTTGATGTCGTCCGGTGCGATGTCCTTGCACGCGTTGCACCGGATGCACTTCGCGTCATCGATGACCCACGCGCCCTGCTGCTCGACTATAGCGTCGGTCGGGCAGATCTTCGCGGCTTCCTGTACGGCAGGCGACTGATTGACCACGACGTAGCGGATCAGGTCGGGACAGACTTTCGCCGGGCAGCGGTGCTCGATGGCGTGTGCATCGTACTCATCCCGGAAGTGCGTCATGGTGTTGCGCATGATCACGGGTGAGAGCGAACCGTGGAAGCAATTCGAGTACTGAAACGAATCGCCCAGTGACTCGAGCCTCGGGACGTCCGACTCCTCCGCCTCGCCGCGCGCGGTGCGGTTGAAGATCTCAAGCATGCGCTGATTGCCGCCGCGACACGTCGTGCAGCGGCCGCAGGACTCATCCTCGAGGAACCATGAAAACATGACGTTCATGTCGACAACGCACGCCCTCTCGTCGACGAAAATCAGGCCTCCGCCGCCCATACCGGCGCCGAGCGGACGGAACGGCTCCGGCTCCAGCGCCAGCGGTCCGGCAACGTCGCCGGGCAGCAGGCCGGAAAGCGGCCCACCTTGCTGCAACGCCTTGAACTGTCCGTTGTTCGCGATGCCGCCGATCGCGGCGAGCAGTTCGTCGACCGTCGTGCCGAACGGCACCTCGAGGCACCCCGTGCGGTTGACGGCGCCCGATACCGTGAAGAGCTTGGTGCCGCGATTGGCTTCCGTTCCCGTCGAGCTGTACGTCTCGGCGCCGAGCCGGAGCAGCGTCGCGGCGGCGGCGTACGTCTCGACGTTGTTGACGTTCGTCGGCTTCTCGAGCACGCCTTGCTGCGCCGGGAACGGCGGCTTGATGCGCGGCATGCCGCGGTCGTCGTTCACCGATGAGATGAGCCCCGTCTCGTCACCGCACACGTAGGCGCCGGCGCCGCGTACCACCTCACAGTCGAAGTTCACGCCCATGCCGAGCGCATCTGGCCCGAAGATCCCGCGCGCGCGGCACTCTTCGATCGCACGGTTCATCCGCTCGTTCGCCAGCGGATACTCGTCGCGCAGGTAGATCCAGCCGTACGTTGCGCCGGACGCGTACGCCGCGATCAGCATGCCTTCGAGCACGACGTGCGGGTCGCTTTCCATCAGCACGCGGTTCACCCAGGCGCCCGGATCGCCTTCGTCGGCATTGCACACGAGGAACTTTGGTTCCGCCTTCGCGTCCTTCAGGAACTTCCACTTCGTGCCCGTCGAGAAAAACGAACCCGAGTGGCCCTTGAGCGTCGAACCGGTAACGACGCTGATCAACTCGTCGCGGTCCATCTGCGCGCTCTGCACGAACGTGCCGTAGCCGCCGCGCGCGATGTAGTGGTCGATGCTGTCCGGGTCGATCTCGCCGCAGTTGCGCATCATCCAGCGCACCTGGATCTTCATCCAATCGGTGTCGTCGAGCGCGGGCACGCCGTCGGTCGCGGGGCCATCGACGATGCCGATCGCGTAGTCCTTCGCAATGCCGCGGAGCGCCTGTGCGACAAACGCTTCGGCCTTGTCGTCGGTGACGTTGCCGTAGACGACTGCGGGCGCATCGGGCAGCACGACCTTGACGACGGGCTCCGCAAACGCCATGCCCGTATCGCCCGTTTGCATCACGTCGAAGCCCTGCGCCGCACCGAGCGAACGCAGCGCCTCCATGGTCTTCCGCGCGCCGCGGGCGATCGATGACGTGTTGATGGAGACGATGAATAGCGGCCGCGCCGGCTTCTCGACGGCCGCCCAGGCTGATGCAGCGTCGGCGCGCATCTCTTCGTACGTGGCCACTACTACTCGCCCTTTAGTTCGCGCGCCAGCCGCACGGTCGACGCGGCGTCCAGCGGACCGACGACTTCGCCGTTCACCCAGATCTGCGCCGCCTGCTCGCAGGTGCCGTTGCACTGCGCCAGGTGCAGCCCCAGCTTGTTGTCTTCTGTGTTCTCGCCCATGCCGATGCCCAACTCCGCCTCGAGCACCCTGCGTACGCCCTCGCCGTTGCGCAGGCGGCACGCGAGGCCGCTGCACCAGCCGATGAGCGTCGCCGGCGGCGGCGTGAGGCGGAACTCGCTGTAGAACGTGACGGCGCCGTAGACGCGCGCTTCGCTGAGCCGCAGTTGCCGCCCGACGACGCGCATGGCGATCTTCGGGATGTAGCCGTAGTGGTGCTGCACCTTGTGCAGCGCGGCCATCAGGTCACCGTCCTCCGGCTTGAATTCGCGGATCAGGTGCTGGATTTCGAGAGTAGCTTCGTTTTCGAGCATCTGCCCCTACTTTGTGCGCGGATTCACTATAGAGATTTGAGCATGACGGAACAAGAAGCGAACTGCGACGGAGACGCAGGTGCGGTCCCGCGCCACAGGCCTACAGCCGAGTCACGACTCCTGCCAAGATCTCGTCGACGCCATCGACGAATTGTCGTAGGAGACCGAGCGCACTGCCAGGTACGCCGTCGAAGTGAAAGTCCACCCACACCGTGTGCACGACCTCTAAACCGGGCGAAGGCGCTGGCAATTGGGATGACGGATCAACTGGCGATCCGAGGATTGACACTCCTGATCCAAATCTCACCGAGCTCGGATCCCAACTCACTTCACCGGCACCCGACCTTGTGGCCTTGACGCGTACACGTTCGGTCCGCGTCTGTGGCACCAGATGATGATGTTTATTCTCGTTCGTCAACAAGACGAATGCCTCAAGCCATTGCCACTTAGGTTCGCCGTACGGTTGGATCGATGCCAGGTACCCGACGATGGCGGGGCGATTCACTTCGAGGTCGGGCAAGTCCGCCGCGAAGGATGATTTCGACGGGCAGATAGGGAAGTACAACCTCGCGTTTTTATTTGCAGCCGGGCAGTGAACGTCGCGGATCTCATGCGCCACGTAATCCAGAGCTGATCTTAGATTCTCAAGAAGATTCTTGATGGCGATTTGAAGGTCGTAGTCGATGCCTTGAGAGGATAATGACGAACGATACTTCGCCTCGATTGGACGAAGGTCATTGCGCGCGGCTGCGAGTAACGCGGCGATCTGCGATCGGCGTTCTAACGTCAAGGGATCTCCCGAACACATTCTACTCTGTTGGGAGTGACCCTACGCCACCGCGCCCGTGCGTCCTTCGCGCTTCGCGAAGTCTTCGATCGCCATGCGCGCGACTTCGTCGCCCATCTTGATGCTGTAGTTCTGGCCACGGTCCTCGGGATAGATCTGCGTCATCGTCTCCAGGTACAGGCCTTCCACGGGCGTGCGGTGATCGGGCTGGTGCGCTGAGTACTCCATGCGGATCACCGGCTGCGCGTATGGCGCCTTGAACACCCATCGGTCCTTCACCCAGTCCGATGAGAAGCGCGGATTGATGCGCTTGAGCGCGGGCTCGAAGATCGCCCACAGCTCATCGTCGTTCATGCGGAAGTACTCGTGGTCCTGCGCCAGGTAGTTCGAGACGTACAGGATGTGGTTGCCGTCGTAATGCTCCGGGCCGATGAAGTTTGTGTGCTCGACGAGCGCCAGGAATGGCATCGACCGGTCGCCGATGTTCATCCAGTAAATCGGCGAGAGTGACTCCTTCATCGTCAGGATCATGCAGACGGCGCCCTGCCACTGCACGTAGTCCAGCTTCTCCGCATACTCCGGTGTGAGCGGCGGCGCAAGCTTCTTGAACAGCAGCGAGGGCACCGCGGCGATGACGACGTCCGCATCCACGTGCGATCCATCCGCCAGTAAGACGCCGGTCGCGCGGTGGTTCTCGGCGGTGATCCGCTCGACCCCGGTGCCGAGATGGATTTTCACACGGCCGTCGCGCATGCGCCGCTCCAGCTCGCTGATGTACACCGCGAAGCTGCCCATCAGGTAGCCCAGCTCTTCGCGCGCCATCGGGCCGCCCTTGCGGGACGCGAAGCGCAGGTGGATCTTGCTCCAGAGCCACGCCATCGCCACCTGGTCGTATGCTGAGCCGTACTTGCCGACCAGCAACGGCCCCCAGACTTTTTCGAACACCTTCTTCGAGACGTTACGCTCGATCCAGTCCTTGCACGTAACGTGCTCGAACTCCTCCCAGTCATCTTTGCCGCGCAGTTTCATGCCCATGAGCCCGAGCTTGATGCGGTCGATGAACGGCAGCGGGCCAAACTTGAGCAGGTCAATCGGCGTGACGAACGGGTAAATCTCACCGTCCTCGTACCAGCCGACCTTCGACTCGATCCATTGCAGGCGGTCGCCGAGGCCCAGTTCTTCGATGAGGTCGATGATCGTCGTGTCGGTGCGAAAGATGTGGTGGTAGTACGCCTCCAGCCGGCTGCCGCCGACATCGAACGTGCGCACGAGGCCGCCGAGAAACGGGCTGGACTCGAAGAGCGTCACTTCGTGGCCGCGCTGCATGAGGCGGTAGGCCGACGTCATGCCCGCGACGCCGCCACCGACGACCACCGCCTTCACTTGCCGCTCGACCCTTCGACCGCAGGCTTCGATGAGACGGCCCGCCGCGACCCGGCGTCGTTCGGCGCCGCCTGCGTCGCGATGGTCGATCCCGACGCTGCCAGGAGCGCATCTTCTTCGTCGTAGTTGCTGCTCTTCAGCATGTCGCCGAACGTCAGCTTCATCGACCACATCAGGTAGAGGCCGAGGGCCGTGATCGGGAAGAGCAGCAGGGCGTGCAACCCGATCGCGTAGGCGTTGGCGACACCCTCGATGTTATCTGCGCCCGCGAACGCGATCACCGTGCGCGAGACCACCAGCTCGAACGGCCCGACGCCGCCCTGCGTCGCGACGACGGCGATCACCAGGTTCGCGGCAGCCGTGAGCAGCAGGAACACGTAGAACGGCTCGTCAATGCCGAACGCGCGCGCCACCATGAAGTACATCGTCGCTTCGAGCGTCCATGACACGACGGACATCACGAGCGCGACGGCCATATCCGCCGGGTTGCGCAGCGCGTGCAGGCCTTCGAAGAACGAGTGCAGTAGCCGCTCGATATTCGGTTTCAGCGGAGGTGGCGTGAATCGATGCACGATCCGGTGAAGCATGGTGCGACCGTGATCAGAAAGTGCCAGATATGACAGAAAGATCAGAGCCAGCCCGAACACGATCGCCATGAAGACGCCGAGACCCTCAAAGTTGAGACTCACGGTCCACGACCCGAAGCCGACATCGAAGTTTGCGTCGCTGCTGGCGAACGCTACGACGATCAGCATCATCGGCACGAGCGTGAGGCCATCGAACAGGCGGTCGACCGCGATCGTGCCGAGCGTGGTCGTCTTGCTGATGCGCTCGCGCTGCCCGAGCACGTATGCCCGCGCCAGTTCCCCCGCGCGCGCCGGGATCAGATTGTTCGCCATCAGCCCGATGATCACGACCGGGTAGAGCCGTATCGCCGCGACGCGCTTCACCGGCCGCAGCAGGTACTGCCAGCGGACAGTGCGCATCCACAACCCCAAGAAGTACACGGGAAGCGAGGCCAACGCCAACAGCCAGTTGACGTCCTCGAACGCCGTGCGGACCTCGCCGAAGTCCGTGCTGCGGACGAAGAGCCCGACCAGCACGACGCTGACGGCGATGCCTATCCAGAATCCGCGGCTTTTGAGCAAATCGGAGCTCCAGGAGGGACGCTACGGAAACGCCGGCGGGGCGCCGGATTGACTCCACAGTTTTATGTTCGGCAGCGAAACTCGCGCATTATATGGTTGACCCTGGGGCCGGTCAATTGACTCGCAGACCTGGCCGCGCCTGCGAACTAGCTTCGCTGAAGGCGATATATTGCGCCGCCCTACCCTCACTGTTATGTCATGGAATGACTTCCGCAAGCGGGATCTTTCGCACTACGCCACCCGCCGCGTCCGCCACCCACACACTCGTCCCGTCCGTCGCGATGCCAACTGGTCGTACCGTCGGAGATGCGCCTTCCTTCGGCGGATCGTACGCGGCGATTTGCGTGCCGTCCGTGCCGAACGCCAGCACCTTGCCGCTGGCGGGGTCCGTCGCGAGCAGCCGTCCATCAGGCAACAGCGCAAGGTACGCCCGGTCCGTCACCGCCTCACTGCCCCACGATGGCACCGCGATCTCGCTCTTCTGCTGCAATTCGCCGTCGAAGACGCGCACGATGCGGTTCCAGTAGTCCGCCACGTAGATGTCGCCATTCGGCGCCACGACGACGCCGACGGGTTCGCTGAACTCGGTCTCGCCGTCCTTCCAGCCGTTGCTGCCGTGCTGTCGTACGAACTCGCCGTCCGGCGTGTACTCCAGCAGGCGGCCGTTGCCCGTGTCGCTGAACAGCACGTTGCCATTGGCCAGCAGCGTGATGTCACGCGGTCCGAACAGCGTCGCGGGGTCACCATCGGTATCGGCGGCGACGCCTCCCGTGCCCCATTCGTCGACCATGTTCAGGTCCGCGTCGAGCTTCACGATCTTGTGGTTCCAGGTATCGGCGACGAACACCGTGCCATCCGGGCCGACGGTCATCGACCACGGCTGGTTGAACTTGAATGTCGAGTTGAAGCCGCCCGCCGCGGCGATGAAGTTGCCGTCCGCATCGTACTTCGAGATGCGGTTGTTGTTGGTATCGGCGACGTACAGGTTGCCGTCGGCGTCGAGTGCGACATCGGATGGGCTGTTGAGCTGTCCGGGCGCCGAGCCCGCGCTCCCTATGACCAGCTGCGTGCCTTCGGTGCGTACCGTCGGGCCGACAGGCTGCGGCGGCACAGCCTCGAAGCCGAGCGGGAAGAACGCTACCGCGTTCGCCGATCCGATCTGCCCGGGGGGCGTGCGCCGCACCAAGTAGTCGAGCCAATTCTCCCAGGCGTCCGGCGAGAAGACGTCGCCAAAGAAGTCGTTTGTGCTGTACGCGCCGTCGGCGCCCCGATACGACTCCGGAAACCAGCGGCGGTGAAAGTACGGGATGCCCTCTCCCCACAGTCCCCCGAGGCTCAGCTTCGATGTGTTGGCGTCGCCGATCAGGAGGATCGACCCTTCCTCGGGCTGGAAGTTATCGGTGATCGACGGATACGACACGTTGCGATAGTTCCTCAGGTACCACGCCCACGGCCATGTATAGCCGTCGACGGAGTCGACGACGATCGGCGTTTCTTTGCCGCGGCCTGACTCCCGGGCGAACGCGTCGATGTCCTCCATGAGTTCCGGAATATCGCCGGCGGTCTGCGTGTAGACCAGCACCTCGACCGGAACCTCGCCGTAGTCGCGCGCTGCGATGTCGCCCTTGTACGGATTGTCCGGGTGGCCCCACGATGCAAGCACGGCGGCGCGGAGTGAAAACACACTGAACGCTGCGACGAGGCCGACGAGTGCGACTTGCATCGCCGTACGCGGGCTGAAGCTGCTATACGCCCAGTAGACGGCGACTCCGGCAACGATTGCAAGCGCCCACGCGCCGAACGACGCCACGGAGAACGGTCCGACGATCGTGAATACCAGCACCGAGAGTGCCGCCGCGACAGCGGCATAGATAAACGGCGCCAGCCGTTCCAGCTTCGGCAATTCGTCGCGCAGGTCAGTCCGCTCGATCATGTCGCCGACGAACTTGCCGGCGAGCACGGCCAGCGGCAGCGCGATGTGTACGCTCAGCCAGGGCATCTTTTCACCCGCGACAGTGAGCGCAAACGCCGTCGATGCGAGCCAGAACAGCAGGAACCTGTCCAGCGTGCTCATCGGAAACGAGAGGATGGCGACCAGCACGATCGAGAACGGCAGCAGGACGTGCCACACCGACACCCCATCGCCGCCATCACCGCCCGGGCAGCCCTCCGCCGTGCATGGCAGAATGCCGTATCCGTGCGGCAGCAGAAGCAGCACGACGATAATCCCGACGCCAGCGCCGACGAACAGTGCGTGCGAAAGCTTGCCGCGGATCATGTAGTACAGCCCCGCCGCGACGGCGAGCGCCAACGGTAAGAACTCGTATACAGGGATCGTGATGAAGTAGTAGTAATCGGGCTGGTTGCCGCGCCGCACGTCCTGCTGACTCATCCAGTAGTCGAGCGAACCCCAGATGCCCGAGAAGAAGCCCTCGGGATTCGTGAAGAACGTCGTGTAGAGCAGGACGAACGGCACCCAGAACGCCGCCGCGGCGATCAGCCAGACGCGCGGATTCCAGACCAGCCCGATCACGGCGGATGCGGCGATCAGGAAGAAGATCGTCAGGTACGCGACCGTCGCCTCGTCGGGATGGACGTGGAAGTCGGAGCCCTCGTAGTTGCGGATCGTCCAATCGTGTCCGAAGAACGGCAGAAACTGCACCGCAGCCGCGTACATCGGCAGCGCAAGCGTCAACATCACGATCAGCAGCGACGCCTCGGTGGGGAGATGATCGAGCTTATATTTCGAGCGCCAATCGGCCAGGAATGGCCATGCTATCGCGACGATCCACGCCACCGGCATGAGCGCAACGACGAGCGCCACGTACCGCGGCGTATCGAGCTGCGACCGCTCGCGGATGCGGTCGGCGATGTGCACCGCCATCAGGTAGTCGAGGAAGCCGACTAGGGCGCCGATCGTGAAGAACGTCGTCTCCTTGGTGCAGAACGCGCCCGCCATGAAGCCGGCGGTCCAGTACAGCCACTTGTCTTCGCGCGACGATAGATACCGCCACATGAAGATGACGATGCCCAGCGTCCAGAACGCCGTATAGATATCTTCGCGCGTGAAGCGGCTGTAGTAGGTCAGCATGGGCGAGAACGCGATGAAGGCGGCCGCCGCCAGTGCTCCCGCCGTCCCGATCTGCCTGCGCAGCAGCCACGGCATGAACACCATGGCCGTCCCCATCGCCGCTGCGAGCATGCGCGACTGGAACTCGCCGTCCCCGAAGATCCACATCACGAAGCCGTTGCCGATGAACTGGAAGGGGCCGTGCATGAAGGGCACGTGCTTGTACGTGTCGTTATTCGCGGTGCCGAACGTGAACACGTCCTCGAGGCCCTTCGTGAAGCCGTAGCTGAAGAACCCGTGCAGGCTCTCGTCGTGGTGCATCGCGCGGGCGCCGAGGTTCCAGAAGCGCAGCACCGCGGCGAGCAGCACCAGCGATGCGTACGCGGTGATCTCCCAGTAGCGGGCGGACAACCCGGAAAGGCGTTCCCTCGTCTCGGCGCTGACGGCGAACGCCTTGAGGCGCTCGCCCGTCGATTCGTATGGAACGTCCTGGTCTTGTGTGCTCATTGGGCCGCCTCTGCGTCGCCTGTCAACCCCGTCGCCCTGTAGATGGTCACTTCCGGCGGGTCGCCTGGATTCTCCCGCGGTTCGTTCGACTGAAACATTACCGGCATCGCTTCAAACTTGGCCAGCCCCCCGCTTGATTCGTATTCCGTCCGTTCAAGTTGCCCCACGTACACATATGTAACGTCGTATTTCTCCAGGATTTGCCTCGCCTGCGTGATGTCAGACGTTGTGTATAGCGTACCAACGTCCTCGAAGCGCCCGGCATACGGCTCCGCCGATCCGCGCCACTGGTTCTCGTGTCCGACCCAACCGACGATCGTCGGGATGCCCGTCGCGGCGGAGATGCGGCTCGCCAACGTGTAATCGTTGCCGACGGCCTCCGCGATCACGACCTCCTGGCCATCCGCGCGCTGATTCAGCCAGGCGATGCCTTCCCGCTCCGCCTGTGAGAAGTGCGCCAGACCGTGCAGGAAGGGGCCGCCGCCCAGAGGATCGCCGTCCGCCCGGTTCCATGAGCCGCCGAGCGGGTACAGCGCCGCACCCAGCAACACCACGGCCGCGACGCCCGCCCAGGCGATTCGATACGTCCGTGCGTGCTCGAAGGTGACCCGCCAGTTCGACGCGAGGTAATAGAGCGAGAATCCAGCAGCGATAGCCAGCAACAGCCACGCCTGGTAGTACAGCTTGAACACCGTGTTCATCCGGTTGTTGAAGACATCGCCGACATAGAAGAACTCCGTGCCCAGGATCAGCAGGAGCGCGGTAGACGTCAGCAGCAGCGCGAACGTCGAAGCGTCCGATGAGCGATCGTCTCGGCGAGCGCTGATCTCGCCCCAGAGCGTCGCCAGCGCGATCGTCAGGACCGCCGCAAGAAAGATCGCCGTCATCCACGCGGCGCCGCGGTCCCCGACCTGAGAGAAGAAACCGGCGGCGTCCTCGAGCTTGGCATCGTCGGTCATGCGTTGCAGCCCGAACCAGATTGCCCAACCGACGATCACCAGCGCGCCGGGGATCGCGCAAATTGCGTACGCGCGCTGCGTAAGCCGATCGCGCAACCCCAGGAATTTCAACAGCACGAACGGCAGCACGACCGCGAACAGCGGCCCCCAGAACAAGAGCAGGTGCAACGGCCGCGTGCCCGGCTCCGTGATGCCCGTCCGCGTTACTACCGCGCCGATGCCAGCCGCCTGCGACGAGAATCCGGTGTAGAACGGCAGATAGAGATCGACGGCGAGCAGGACGAGCGGCAAGGCGAACGACACGGTACGGACGGCGAGTTCCGCCGAAAAGTGCCACCGCGGGCGCGACAAATACCAGGCGAACAACGCCAGCAGCGCCGCCATCAAGAGGATCAGCCCGACGATCGCCGCCGGGGCCGGGCGCATCGCGACGAGCAGTACGATCAGCAACCCGAAGTGCAGCGCGCCGACCATGCCCAGCGTGAACAGCGCGTCCGCGGATAACGGGACGGATGTCGCAGGAAGAGCCTTGTTCGACCACGCACCCGACGCACGCATCTGTCCGAAGTTCGCTACGAGTGCCGTGACCACGACGACAAACGCCATGGTCGCGATGTCCCACGTGTTGATAAACGCCAGGCCGCCAAGCATGATCGCCGCGCCCACGAGCAGCAGCGGCCGCTTCAGCCAGAATGTGATGTCAAGCGGCGCGTCGCTGCGGAAGAGCGTCAGCGCCAGCGCGACGACGAGCAGCACGAACGGCAGCGCCATGACGTGCGGGTGCAAGTCGCCCAGCAGAAAACTGAACATCGGGAATTCTGTGATCGCGCGGAAATCGCGCGTCGGATCGGTCGGGTGTGCTGCGATCTGATAGATGCGCGACGCGTTGAAGAAGCCGAAGAAGTCACTCGGGTACCAGCCGTTGCGCGGCTCATCGGCCGTCAGACCGGAGATATCGACCCAGTCGTAAAATCCGGCACCGCCAATGTCGTACGCCGACGCAAAGACGAGGACCCAGGCGAGATTCCCCATCACGACGAGTATGAGCGCCCCCGCGAACGCGAAGACCGGCGGCTTCCAGCTGAGGTCCCCGATTGTGCGGGCGCGTTGCGTCGCGACGGCCGTCGCTGGCATGGCGCCGGGCTTGTCACGCACGAGCGTCGTTTCGCGCATCTGCACCAGGTTGTAGATGATGCCGAACGCACCGACGAGCGTCAGCGTCGCGATCATCGCGAGGCCCATGTTGTAGCCAACGTCGGCGGGGACACCGGTGAGCTGCGTCACGACGCCCACGATGAGATATCCAAAGTAGTAGTACGCGACCGTGTGCCCTGCCAGCCACGGGTCCTCGGGCGGGAAGTGCTCGGCGCGGATCGTCGCGTTCAGGAACATCAGATCCATGGGCTGCTCTGTGCCGGAGATCTGCCCGACCGTCGACCGCAGGGACACCGCGATCGCGAACACCACCAGCAGCATGACCTCGACGCCAACGACGTAGCGCCAGTTTGCGCGGAGCCATTCGAGTAACTCGCCCGCCCGCGCGTACAGGCACAGTGCCGCGATGGCCGCGAGCACGAACAACGCGCCCATGATGCCGCTGGGGGAGTTGGGCAAGACGGCGATCCAGTTCTCGCTGCTGAAAAACCAGAACGTGAACCCCAGGAAGAGCAGTCCGAGCGGCTTGGACAATGCGTAACCACGGTCCGGCAAACGCCGAAACATCAAGAGGCAGAGCGGCAGCGTCGAGATGCCGACGACCTGCAGGATCAGCCACCATCGGATCGCTTCGCTCATATAGCCCCTGGCGCTGGCGCATGCGGGTTCCGGCGTCTACGGGGAGTACGTGAGGTGAGGGGCGCGGGTTTGGGCTGACGGACAGGCGGCGATGGCATCAAGAGCAGAATCTACTGAAAGAGCGCTTCGACGAATTCATCTGCGTCGAACGGCGTCAGATCTTCGGGCTTTTCGCCGGTGCCGATGAAGCGCACGGGTATCTGAAGCTGATCGGCCACCGCGAACACGATGCCGCCCTTCGATGTGCCGTCGAGCTTCGTCAGGCAGAGCGCCGTGATCGGCACCACTTCAGAAAACGCCTTCGCCTGCACCATGGCGTTCTGGCCGGTCGTCGCGTCCAGCACGAGCATCACCTCGTCCGGCCCTTCCGGCACCTTGCGTTCGATGACGCGGCGGATCTTGCCCAGTTCCTCCATCAGGTTGAACTTCGTATGGAGCCGGCCGGCCGTGTCGATGATCAGCACCTCGGCGTCGCGGCTCTCGGCGGCCGTCATCGCATCGAACACGACGGCGCCCGGGTCGGCGCCCTGCTTGTGGGCAATGACGTCGGCATCGACAACCTCACCCCAACTCTTGAGCTGCTCGATGGCGGCGGCGCGAAACGTATCGGCTGCCGCGACGACGACCTTCTCGCCGTCCTCCTTGTATGCTTGCGCCAGCTTCGCCACAGTTGTCGTCTTGCCCGTGCCGTTCACGCCAACGACGAGGATGATTGCCGGTCGCGTCTCTGGAGGCGGCCCCTCGTCCCCCCAGATGCGCCCCTTCTCTCGGCCCGCCTGCAAGATGTCGACCAGTTCGTCTTTGAGGAGTTCTCGGACCTCGGACACGTCCTTGACGCGCCCCTGGTCGACGGCGACCTGCAAGTCCGTCAGGATCCGTTGCGTGGTAGCGACACCCGTGTCTGCGCCGATCAACAGCTCTTCCAGTTCTTCCCAGATCTCGTCGTCGAGCTTCGCCCGGTCGAAGAGACCCGAAATGTTGCTGAACCAGCCCTTGCGGGTGCGCTCGAGCGCCTGCTCGGTCTTCTGGTCGGTCTCTTTCGTGCGCTTGAAGATGCGGAGCAGACGGCGCCTCCTTTGGCCCGCGCCATTCTATCGGCTGCTACCCGCGCCGTGAAGGAAAGCCGCCGAACGGGGCAGGCTCAGTTCGCCGAGTGCGGGACGTCCGCCAGCTTCAAGCCGAGTATCCGCGAGACGCTGTCCCCGCCCATCGACACGCCGTAAATCGCGTCCGCAATCTCGATGGTCCGCCGGTTGTGCGTGATGATGATGAACTGGGTCTTCTCGGCGAGCATCCGCAACTCTTCGACGAAACGCCCGACATTGGCCTCGTCCAGTGCCGCATCGACCTCGTCCAGCACGCAGATAGGCGAGGGATTCGCCTGCAGCAGCGCGAAGAGCAGCGCCACCGCCGTCAACGACCGCTCACCGCCCGAGAGCAGCGCCAGCGACCCGAGCTTCTTGCCGGGAGGCTGCGCGAAGATCTCGATGCCCGGCAGGCCGTACTCATCCGCCTCGCCAAGTTCGAGCCGTGCGCTGCCGCCACGAAAGAACGCGCTGAAGTAACGCTCGAATTCCTGGTTAACCGTTTTGAACGTCGCGCGGAACCGCTCGCGAATGATGCCGTCCAACTCACCGATCGCGCTCTGCAACTGCTCCTCCGCCGATGTGAGATCGGTGAGCTGACCCGAGAGGAAATCGAACCGTTCGCGATTGTCGGCGTAATCGTCGGCCGCCTGCTCGTTGATGGGGCCGAGTGCGCGAATCTGCGCCCGCAGGTCGGCGATCCGGTCGCGCACCTCGGTGGAATTGATCGTCGAGCCGCCGCGCATCGGTGGCACGTCTTCCAGGTCGTCCTCGGAGCGCATCCATGTGGGCAGGTCGCCCTGGTTCTCGACGTAGGCTTCCGCGGGCTTGGCTTCTGAGTCCGTCTCGAGGGCCGGCGCCCGTTCGATCTCGCCATCCGCAGCGACGACGAAGCCTTCCGCTTCGAAGTTTTGCTTGAGGCTGTCGACCTCTTCTCGCGTCGTCCGAACGTCGTTTTGCGCGTCGTAGAGTGCGCGCTCGGCATCGCGCATGCGGCCGTTCGCATCCATGAGCTCGGTTGAAAGCGAGCGCTCGCGCGACACAAACTGAGATAGCTCGCGACGCGCGGGTTCCAGCTCCTGCACCAGTCCTTCGACCTCGCCGGACTTCTCGAGAAGCTCGCGCTGCGTCGCCGCCAGCCGCGATGCCGTGCCTTCGACCTCCTCGCGCAGCTTGGCCCCCTGCGCCAGGCGCGTGGCGATCTGTCGCTCAATGCGTTCGCGCGTCACGCGATGCGCCTCCGTCGGCTGCCGCTCTGTGCGCAGCTCGCCCTCCATCTGCGCGACGATCGCGGCGTGCTCGGACACGACTTCGATCAAGTGCCGCCGCTCGGCCTCGATGCGCTCGACTGATCGGCGTTCTTCCTCCTCACGCACGGCTGCCGCCTGCGCTTCCTGCGCGCGGGCGTCCCGCTGCACTTCGATGCGGCCGCGGCCGGAGGTGAGCCGCGCGATCTCGGCAACCGCATGCCGCAGCGCATCCCGTGATGCGACCAGGCGCGCGCTGACAGCGGTGAACCGTGTCCGAAGGCCGGCGAGTGCGGCATCCGAGCGGCCGCGCTCGTGACGCAGCCTCTCGACGTCCGTGTCAATCCGTTCGGCGTGCGCCGCTGCTTGCTCGGCGCGTCGTCGCGTGTCATCGAAGGCTGCCTGACGCTCTTCGACAAGCGGCCGCAGTCGTTCTATCTCCGCAGGCAGATCGCTGAGCTCCCGCTCGTGTACGAATGACGCCTGCACCGATGCGAATGAGCCCGCCGCGATCGACCCGATCGGCCGCAGCAGCACGCCGCTCGTCGTTGCGACGGCGCTCGCGAGCCCGCGCCGCACGAAGCGACGCGCCAACTCGACGTCTTCGACAACGACCGTACGGCCGAGCAGCGTATCGATCAGCTTGCGGTATCGGCCATCGCACTTCACGAGCTGCGACGCGACGCCGAGCACGCCGCGTTCCTTGATCAGGTTGAGCGGGCGCGTCTCATGGAAGTTGTCGAGCGCGTACATCGTCGCGCGACCCAAATCATGCGTCAGGAGCAGATGCAGCGCTTCCGTGACGTCGCGCTGCCGCTCGCAGATGATCGAGAATAAGTTCTCCGCGAGCGCCGCCTCGATCGCCCGTTCTAGGCCCGGCGGCACCCTCAGGACTTGCCCCACCAGCCCCAGCACGCCCGGGAGGTCGAGGTCCGCGGGCGCCACCTCGCGCGTCTTGAGGATGTTCCCCGCTTCGAGCACGGCCCGCACGCCTGCGTCAGGCGCCTGCGGGCGCACCTCGAGCGTCTCGATCATCTCGAGCTTCAGCTGAGTCGACTCAAACTCCGCTCGAAGGGTCCGCAGTTCGTCTTCGATCGCCGCTTCGTCGCGCCGCGCGCTCGTTAGCGCCGATGCTTCGTACGTGCGCTCGCGGCTCGCGCGCTCGAGTTCTGCGCCGGTCCGGCGCGATTCTGCCAGCGCCGTCGCATACTCTTTCGCCCACGCCGCCATCTCGACGATCTGTTTCCTCCGGTCGGAGGCCGTCGAGTCCTGTTCCGACGCCAGCCGCACCAGCGTTTCCGCCTGCTCGCTGATGCGCCGCGTCAGCTCCTCCTCCGACGCTTTCGCGCGCGCGACCGACTGCTCGTGCAGCAGCGCCGACCGCTGCAGCGACAACATCTCCTGCTCCGCTGCGGAAAGCCGCTTCCGGTGCTCCTCGAGCGCCGCCTGTGCTGCTTCGAGTCGCGTCTGCAATTCCGATGTGTCGACCGCAACCGTCAATGACGCCTGGGCTTCGGCTTCGGCGCGCATCTGCCCGAGTTCTGCATCGACCTCCTGGATACGCTCGCTGAGCATGTGCTCGCGCTCCGTGTCCAGCGTTGTGCGCCGCTCGAGATCGCTGACGTAGTCCTGCATAGACCGTAAGCGCGTCTCGCGGGAATTGATCTCGGCGCGGCGCTCATCGATGGCGGCGCGGAGCTGCGCCAGGCCGTCCTCGCAGGCCTTCGCATCGGTCTTGGTGCGTTCCGCTTCTTCGACACGCTGGTCAAGCGTCGTCATCGCAGCGAGCAGATGATCGTTGATCGCGCGCCACTGGTGCGCGTACCACACGTGAAGCGTCGCCGCGAGCTCCCTGGAGAGATCCAGGTACTTCACGGCGCGGCCGGCCTGCCGCTCGAGTTGGTTGATGCGTGGTTCGATCTCACGCACGAGCATGCGCACGCGATCCATGTTCTCGCGCGTCGCTTTCAGTTTATTCTGGGCATCCTCGAGCTTGTGCCTGTACACGCGGACGTCGGCCGCTTCTTCGATCAAGGCGCGCCGGTCCTCCGGACGCAGGCTGAGCACCTGCTCGACCATGCCCTGTCCCATGAACGCGTAGCTGTTCTGCCCGACTTGCGCACGCTGGAAGAGCTCGACGATGTCGCGCAGCCGCACGCGGTTGTGGTTGATGTAGTATTCGTTCTCGCCGTCGCGGTAGGCGCGGCGCGTCACGACGACGTCGGAGTAATCGATGGGCAGCCAACCCGTGCTGTTGTCCAGCGTGATGCTGACGTCCGCCATGCCCATCGGCGCCCGCTTGTCGCTCCCGGCGAAGATCACGTCTTCGGTCTTGCGGGCACGCAGCGCGCGACTGGCGTGCTCGCCGAGCACCCAGCGCAGCGCGTCAGCGACGTTCGTCTTGCCGGTGCCGTTCGGGCCGATGACGCACGTGACGCCCGTGCCGAACTCCAGCGTCGTCTTGTTGGCGAAGCTCTTGAATCCCTGCGCTTCCAGCCGCTTTAGATACACCTAGGCGATCTCCTGCCCGCGCTCGATCTCCTTGAGGGCCTGCTGCGCCGCTTCCTTTTCAGCCATCTGCTTGCTGCGCCCCTCGCCGACGCCCAACGCTTTCCCACTCACCATCACCTGCACCGTGAAACGCCGCGCGTGGTCCGGGCCCTCGGTCTTCAAGAGCCGGTAGGAAGGTGTCGTTTGCCATCGTGACTGGATCACCTCTTGCAAACGCGACTTCGGGTCATGCGGCATGCCGCTCGATGCCAGCGCCGTGAACTCCGGTTTCAAGCTGCGTCGCACGAACGACCGTACCCGCGCGAGTCCCCCATCGAGGAAGATCGCGCCGACCAGTGCTTCGTACGTGCGCGCGAGATTCGTCGGGCGCTTGCGCCCGCCCGCTGCTTCTTCACCGCGTCCGAGCTGAAGATACTCGCCCAGGTCAAAGCGCGCCGCCGCTCTGGCCAGCGTATCCCGCCGTACGAGGTGGGCCCGCAACTCCGTCAACTTGCCCTCGTCGACCTCGGGATACTCGGCGTATAGCTGATGCGCGACGACCACCCCAAGCGCGGCATCCCCCAGGAACTCCAACCGCTCATTGGAACCTAGCCCGATCCCGGGGTTTTCGTTCAGATAGGAGGTGTGGACGAGCGCCTGGCGCAACAGGTCGCGATTTTTGAACTTGAGAGCGAGGCGCTCCTCGAGTTCTCTCCAGTCGGCCAAGCCAACACCTCTCATCGAGCGGGGCGCCCCGTCCGCGACAGGGTGGAAATGCGAAACGACCGCATGAGGCGGTCGCGGGTTGATGCAATCCAAGGGGGCGACAGATGCCTGGCCCGGCGCGGAATAACTCGTCATCCGCGCGCCGATCGCGCTCCTCTCGCTCCATTCGGTTGCGGCCATCGGGGCTCCATCCCCACACACGCCGTCCAATCGAACCCACCGAGCCGCCAGGCCGTGCTGATGATAGGTTTGGCCCCCACGCACTGTCAAGCGAGAGCGAATCTATACTGCGAACGATGACAAGCGAACGTGTCGATCCGGCGGCACTGCGGGCGCGCTTCTACGAGCAACTGCTTCCCGCCGCGCGCCTGGCGGTCGATCGGCTGGTCGCGGAGGCGTCGCGACGCGGTGCGGTGTACATGGCCGGGGGGATCCCGCGTGATCTGATCCTCGGGCGGCCGATCGGCAGCGATGTCGATCTCGTGACCGAGGCAGACGCCATGGAGATCGCACGCGCAGCGGGACCGGCCGAAAGCCTCACGATGCACGATCGCTTCAGGACCGCGACGATGGAGGGCGATGGACATCGCATCGACGTGGCGACGGCGCGTCGCGAGACGTATGCCCGCCCGGGCGCATTGCCCGATGTGCACACGGCAAGCATTGAGGACGACATGCGACGGCGCGACGTCACCATGAACGCCATGGCGCTGCGGCTCGATGGCGAACCAGCACTCGTCGATCCTGCCGGTGGCTGCGCTGATATCGACGCACGGATAATTCGCGTGCTGCACGATGCGTCGTTCAGGGACGACGCAACCAGGATATTCCGCGCATTCCGCTACGCCGCGCGTCTTGACTGTGTCATCGAACCGCACACGCAGTCGCTGGTCGCCGCAGGCGTGCGCTTCATCGAGACGCTGAGCGGAGAGCGGGTCCGGCACGAGCTTCAACTCCTGTGCGCCGACACCAACGGCGGACGTGCGCTGGCGCAGCTTGACCGCGTCGGAGCGCTATCCGCCATACACGCCGCACTGCGCTGGCCGGAGCGGAAGTCATCAGCCCTCGAAGCACCGAACCATGATCAACCTGAAATCTGCCTGGCGCTGCTTGCGAGCGATGCTTCGGCGGAGCAGGCCGAAGAGATCGTCGAGCGCCTGCAACTCTCGAAGGCCGAAGCGGAAGCCGTACGAGGCATAGTCGCCCTGCGCGCGGCCGCCACGATGATCCGCCGTCCCGATGTGAAGCCGTCGGGAGTGGTCACGGTGCTCGAACGCTTCCTGGAGGCGTCGATCGAGGCCTTCGCTGCGCTGAGCGACGATGAGATCGTCCGGAGCGTCATGCGCCGATATCTCGACGAGTGGCGTCTCGAACGCCCACTGCTCAACGGCCACGACCTGATCGGGATGGGCGTGCCGGAAGGGCCACAGATCAAACGCGGATTGCAGCTCATCCGCGCCGCGCGGCTAGATGGCTGGGCGACGGACCGCGACGACGAGCGCGCGCTCGTGCTCCGCTTCGCGAAGAGCATCCGCGATTCGCGCGCGATGAACCAGCCGATAGACTTCAAGCTGTATGAAAACTGAAGGCAACACGGCCGAATATGCGTGCGTTGTCTGCAGCGAGACAGTGACGACGGAGATGTCGGCGGAATGCAACTGGTGTGACGGCCGCTACCATCTCAACCAGCGCAACGACGTGGAAGCCAAAGACTGCGGCCAGGTGTGGATAGACGAACAATACCTGGCGCTGCAATTCGCCTGCGCGAACTGCCTGAAGGGCGAGACACGCGCCGTACGTGCGACCAGGCCAGCGCGCGCGGCACCACCGCGTTCGCGGAAGTACCGTCGGCGCGCCTGATGCCGGCATCCGGAGGATCGATGGCCGCACGTAACCAGAAGGGCGCAACGACCGCGCCCTCGCCGACGCTCACCGAAGCGCAACGATCGAAGATCGCCAACCTGCCAGACTGGCGATGGCGAACGTTTCCCGTATTCTTCGCGTTCTTCGTCGGCATGCTTGTGATGGCGGTGCTGAACGGAGCGCCGGACAACCAACTCGCGGCGATCGCGCAGTTCGTCGTGCTGGCGGCGTTGAGCTATGGCCTCGCACGGATCGTCGTGCGGAAATTGCTCATGGAACGCCGCCTCACGCGCCGCGAGAAGCAGATCGCCCGCGGCGAGCCCGTCGACGATGAGTACGAGGATGTCGTCGTCTATCCCGAGCAGAACAAGCGCTGACGGCACCGCCTGTACACTTCTCCAATGTCACAACTGCAGGGACGTGAGCACGTCGAGGATGGCGATGGTCTGCTAGAGTCGGCGGCCGATGCGATTGCCCGTCGTGCGGAGTCACGCTTCGACCGCTTTGTCCTTCGCGTAACCGGCTGGTTCGCGGAGCACACCACGATCCGGATCGTCGTTGCGGTGACGGCTCTGTTGCTGGCGCTGACGCCGGGGATCGTCCTTGTACTGTTTCCCGACCTCACCGACAGCCTGACGGGCCTGAGCTACGGCGGCGTCTTTCTCACGAACCTGGCGAGCACCGCGACGTTCTACTTCCCGGTGCCCGGCCTGACCCTCGCCGCGCAGACGATCATCGCCACGGAGGGCGACGTTTCGGCGACGCCCTGGCTCGTGGGCATCGCCGGCGGCCTCGGCATGGCGCTCGGCGAGATCACGGCGTACTACGCCGGCTACCTCGGCGCCGAGATCGTGCGCGGCCGCGAGTTCCACGGCCCGAAACGGCTGCAACGCACGATCGAGCGCGTGTTGCACGGCATCGGCTGGCTAATGGACCGCTGGGGCATGGCGACGCTGTTCGTGCTCTCGGCGATCCCGAATCCGCTGTTTGAGATCGCCGGCCTCACGGCGGGCTCTGTGCGCATGTCGTTCCGGCGGTTCCTGGTCTCCGTGACGACGGGAAAGATCCTGCGCGGCATGATCCTCGCCTACTACGGAGTGAATGCGTTCGACTGGTTTGAAAATCTGATCCCGTTTCGCTAACAGACGCCCTTCGCCTCACGGAGTGCGTGCAGGATCTCCTGCGCCAACGTCGCGACGGAGCCATGCGAAGCCATCACGCGTGCACGGCCACTCGGCCTGGAGCAGCGGACGGTACCCCAGCCGGATCCAGAAGTACACGTCGATGCCGTGGATCGCCGGCGCTGCCGCGTAGATTGTCGTCACGCCGGCTGCACGCAGCACGTCTTCGACGAGCGCCGCGCCCGCTTGACCGTAGCCTCGACGCACCTGCGACGGCTGCACGCCGATGAACTGGATCATCGCCGGCGCGCGAACCAGGTATGTAACGACGCCTACTTTTTCGCCAGCGACGATGACGTTCGCGTTCAGATCACCATGCTCCAGCCGCACGAGCAGCGACCGCGCCGGCGCGTCGACGTCGATCACGTCATAGCCGACCGACGCGGCGCATACGCCCAGCCACGTGTCGAGCCATGCAGCGTCGTCGGCCCGCAGGTCGCGGAGCGTGACGATCACAGCTCGTCAGGTCGGGCCAGCCATGCCGCAACCTGCCCGGGCAGCGCGTGCATCGGCAGGTCGCGGTTGTTGCACGCTGGGAGCGAACGCATGAACGATTCCCCGTACGCACGGCTGCGGAGCCGCCTGTCGAGCACCACCATGACGCCGCGGTCCGTCTTGCGCCGAATGAGGCGGCCGAAACCCTGCTTGAAGCGCAGGATCGCCTGCGGCAGCGCGTACTGCTCGAACGGCTGATCGAACAGTTCCGCGCGCGCCTGGAATACGGGGTCGGACGGCACGGGAAACGGCAGCTTCGCCATGACGAGCAGCGACAGCGCTTCGCCCGTGACGTCGACGCCTTCCCAGAAGCTGGCCGCGCCCAAGACGACCGCGCGGTGGTTCTCGCGCAGCACGCCCAGCAGTTGCCGCGGCGTGCCGTCGATGCCCTGTCCGAGCACCAGGATCTCTTGCTCCTCCAGCGGCCGCTTAATGCCCATGTACGCCGTACGCAACGCTCCGTGCGAGGTGAAGAGCACCAGCGTGCGGCCTTCGCTTGCCCGCACGAGGTCGATGAGCACCGTCTGCAGAGCGGCCGCATACGCCGCGTTGTCCGGCTCGGGCATGTCGCTCGGGGTAAGGATGAGCGTCGACGCCTTGTAGTCGAACGGCGACCCCTGGAGGACGGCATGCGCGTCCGGCACGCCCAGCCGTCCTCGCATGTAGTCGAAGTTGCCCTCGGTGCTGAGCGTGGCGCCGGTCAGCACGACGCTCTCGCGCGGGCTGAAGAGCCCTTGCTGCAGCGGCTCGGCCACGCTCAATGGCGCGCTCGAAAGTGACGGCGCAGCGTCTCGGCGCCCCAGTGTCAGCCAGCAGATGCGCGATTTGTCATCCTTGCCGATGATCTCCGAGAGACCCACACGTAGCTGGTCGCCCTGCCCGTACAACTCGTCCGTCTCCGCCGCGATGGCGTCCCGGTCGAGGATGTCCGCGGGATTGATCTGCGAGAGTGACGCGCCCAATTCCTCGAGCACGCCGCAGACCCGCGCCAGTTGCTCCTCGGTTTCGAACCATCCCGCTTCGATGTCCGCCCAGTCGGGCTGCACGCGCATGCTACGATTGAGCATGATGCGGTCGTCGTAATCGCCCCGCGCGACGGCATGCTCCTGCCCGAATCCCTGCAACGCCTGGAAGAAGACCGGCACGCGTGTGCGGGCCTTCTGCACAGCATCGACGAGGACGCGCGCGAGCGCCTGCAACTGAGGGCCCGCGCCGATCGCCTGCTGTGATGCGCGCGTCGCGGCGACCACGCTGCCGGCCAGCCCACCTTCGCGGTCCCGGCCGGCGCGGACGTGCAGCGCATCGAGCCAGTCGAGAATGTCCGACTCCGACGCAGAGAAGCCGAACTGGCGCGTCGCTTCGTCTTCCAGGTGATGCGCCTCGTCCACGACGAGGTGCTGATACTCGGGAAGCACGTTCCCTCCCGCGGCGACGTCGGACAGGAGCAGTGAGTGGTTCACGACAAGTACGTGTGCGCTCTCGGCGCGTCTGCGCGCCCGGTACAGGAAGCAGGTGCCGTCGCGGACGTACGGGCATTGCATGGTCAGGCAGCCGCCGTCCTGCGCGCTGACGCGTGACCACGACGCATCTTCCTCGCGACGCAGGCTCAACTCGGCGCGATCGCCGGTCTCCGTCGCACCGAGCCAGAACAGCAGGCGCACGAGGACGCGCGCGTCGTCCGACGATAGTGACGCCGAGCGGCGAGATGAGGACCAGCGCAGCAGGCACAGGTAGTTTCGCCGTCCCTTGAGCTGCGCGGTACGAAAGTCCGCGGTATCGATCCCGGCCGCCGCAAGGATGCGCCGTGCGATCGGAATGTCCTGCGACGTGAGTTGCTCTTGCAGGTTGATCGTGTTCGTCGACACGACGGTGCGCGCGCTGTTCTGCACCGCGTGTAACGCTGAAGGCACAAGATATGCCAGCGACTTCCCGACGCCGGTCCCCGCTTCGACGAGCAATTGCCCGCCCATGGCGAGGTTTTCGCCGACGGCGGTGGCCATCGCCCGTTGTTCCTCCCGGTCTTCGAACTCGTCGAATACCTGGTGCGCGGCCGACGCGATCAGGTCAGCGCCACGACTCGCGGGCACCGCCACGCGTGACGTCGAAGGACGCAACGGCTCGGGCAACGGCTCGGGCGCCCGAACAAAGCCGTGTACGAACCCGGCGCGCTCCCCGTCCGCCGGCCGGCGTGTCGTTTCGCTCGCGACCTCCCGAAACAGGTGCCGCAAGGTCCAGTCACTGGCGCTCGCGATACGGTCTGCCTCCAGCAAGAGGTCGGCGGCCGACTCGGTCAGGCGAAGGCGCAGGGCAGTGAAGACGTGCATTGCCGCTTCAGCGTCGGCCATCGCGCGGTGCCGGTTCGTAAACTCAATGCCGAGGTGATCTGCGATCGCACCGAGCCCGCGCTCCGTGAGCGTCGGCAGCATCAAGCCGGCGAGTTCAAACGTGTCGTACGTCGGCCCGAAGAGTTGCACGCCCTTACCTGCGAGGAACGTCGTGTCGAACGTCGGATTCTGGCCGACGATCGGGTCCAGCCCGACGAATGCCTCAACCTCACCCGCGATCGTCGGAAAGTGCGGTGCGTTCTGTAACTCCGACGGATCGATGCCCGTCAACAGCGCGATGCGGTACTCCAGCCGCCTTTCCGGGTTGACCATCGAGTGGTACGTGTCGATCACGCCGTCCACATCGAAGCGAATGGCGGCGACCTCGATGATCTCGTCGGTATCCGGATCGAGACCGGTCGTTTCCAGGTCGAGAGAGATGTACGGCAAGCAGTGACGCGTCTAGGGCGAGAATGAGGAGTTGGGACGCGGGTGCAACGTCCCTTGCCTGCACACCCGGCACGCGCATCTTATCACGGTGCCGCGGTGCTCACGTGGCGAGGCCCGGGGGCGCCTCCTTCAGGCTATCTTCCGTAAAGTACGTGAGCTTGCCCTGTAGCAGCCCGTGGTGCGCATGAAACCGCCCCGCCCGCAATTCTTCGACCATCTCGCCGGACGATTGCAAGTCGCGCTCGAACACTGTGCAGTAAAAGCCGATGCCGCTCGTGGAGTGCGCGTCGCTGCCGCCGCTTACGGGCTTACCGATCGCTTGCGCGACCTGTAACGCGAACAGGTTCTCGCGCGGCGTGTTGGCGCCGTTCAGTGCTTCGATCGCATCGACGAGTTGAAAGACGGGCATGCGTTCCGCCGCTTGCTCCGGCGTCATGGTGAACGGCTCTTTGCCCTGCTTGCGGAAGTACACGGGATCGAACCAGTGACGAAATGGGTGCGCGACGGCCATCCAGCCACCGAGATCGTCGAGCACCTTGCGCAGCTCTTCGGCGCGCCGGATGCCCGGCACGTACTGCGTCAGCCCGACGACAATCATGTGCCCGAGGTCCGTCGACACCTCCATGCCGTTATTGACGAACAACGGCGCATGGCGTTCGCGGTACTCGTTGAGCTTGTACGCGTCCCAGAGCCGGTCGTGCTCTGTGATGTTGATGCCGGTAAGTCCGCGCAGACGCGCTTCCTCGGCGAGATCCTCGGGGCTCAGACCGCTGTCGGAGGCTCCCGCCGTCGTGTGGATGTGCATGTCGATGATGGTTCCGGCCATTTCGAGCCGGAGTATATCAGCGGCTCGAGCGCGCACCAGCGAGCCGCGTTAGGGTGCCGCTTCGGCGAGCCACGGCATCACCCAACCAAATGCCGCTGCGAAGATCAAAGCGCCCGCGAGTGCGAACCGGCGCACCGCAGGCACCACGATCGTCGGGATCACCACGACGGCCATCAACACCAGCACCAGTACGGTGTAGAAGAGATTAGGGCTCCCGAGCCCGCTGTCTGGGCGTCGATCTTCCAGGCCGGCAAGGGCCGTACCGAGGATCATGCCGAGAGCCGTGAACAGCAACATCGCGGCGAAGTGCAGCACCACCGCGAGCGCCACGACGTTCGTCCCCTCCGGCGCGAATCGCTGCGCAAAGCCGGTGCGGTCGTTTGATCGCACGATCCCGATCGCCGCCATCGGCGACAGTACGAGCGCGAGCGCATAGCCGACGACGAAGCCCGCGAACACCTCCGCCATCAGAGCGGCTCGATGCGCGTTGCATCGGTCCGGGACAGTGTGCGCGTGATACGAGGTTCGAAGCCGAGCTGCGTGATGCGGTCGCTCATCGCCTCGATCGCGCCCTCGTCCTTCGCGAGCAGGAAAAACGAGGGCCCGGAGCCACAGAGGTGCGGCGCATATCCCTGTGCGCGCAAGGCGTTCATCGCGTTCGCGGTCTCCGGCTGCATCGCCGCGACGACGCGCTCGAAGACGTTGGTCAACGCCGCGTCCGCGATCAGCCTGCCGGCTTCGACCGTCTCGCGCACGCCGATCGTGGCGTCCCCGTCCGAATAGTCGTCCGGCGTCAGAGCCGCGTACATCGACGCAGTCTTCTCGCCGCGCTCCGCCGGCGGCGGCGTCGCGAGTACGATCGTCGGTGCCAGCGCGTCACGGAGCGGCTGTACCTGTTCGCCACGGCCCGACGCCAGCGCGGTGCCGCCGATCATGAAGAACGGCGGGTCGGAGCCGATCTCGCCGGCGACTTCGACCAGGTTCAACTCCGATTGTGCTTCGCCCCATAAGACATTCAGGCCGCGGAGCACCGCCGACGCATCGCTGCTGCCGCCACCGAGGCCGGCCGCAACAGGCACCCGCTTCTCCAGCGTAATGTGCACGCCATGCGGCGCGCGCAACCGCGCCCCGAACGCGGCCGCCGCGCGGTAGGCGAGGTTGCGCTCCGGATCCTCGCCAGCGCGCGCCGCGACATCGCCGGTTAACTCAATAGCAAGGTCGCGGTCGTCGCGTAGCGTCACAATGTCGTACAGGTCGATAGTCTGCAGCACACTGCGGACTTCGTGGTATCCGTCCGGCCGCACGCGGAGCACCTCAAGCGTCCAATTGATCTTCGCCGGCGCGACGATGCGGAGGCCGCTCATTCCCCGCGTCTCGCGACCCATGCACGCGTGATCGACGCCCACTCTTGCAGCGAGAGCACCTGCGGGCGCAGCGTCGCGTCGACTCCCGCATCGTGCATGAGCTCGTCGATGAACGTCTGTTTCGCGTAGAGCCCGAACGAGAGGCTGTTGCGGAGTTGCTTGCGCGGATTGCCGAATCCAGCGCGCACGACTTTGAAGAACGTCGTCAGCGGCACGTCGACGCGCGGCCCTTCGGCCACATCGATGCGCACGACGGCGGATTGCACCTTTGGCGGCGGGCTGAATGCGCCCGGCGCGACCTTCATGACCATGCCCGTCTCGCCGTACACCTGCGTCGCTACGCTCAGCAGCGACATCTTCCCGGGAAGCGCGACGATGGCCTCGCCGACCTCAAGCTGCACCATCACGACGAGTCTCCGCGGCCGCGCGTCTCCTTCAAGAAAACGGCGCAGCGCGGGCGCCGCGATGTTGTAGGGAAGGTTTGCTACGACCACATATGGCTCGGTGCCGCCGCCCGCGGCGAGCAACTCGCCCGGCGTGCGGTCCAACACGTCCGCCTCGACGATCGCGACGTTTGGCGTCGCGGCGAATCGCTCACGCAACCCCGGTACGAGGTCGCGGTCGACCTCAACCGCGATCACGCGCGCCGCCCGCTCCGCAAGGATCGTCGTCAGCGCGCCGAGCCCCGGCCCCACTTCGAGCACCGATTCGCCCGCGCGGATCTCGGCGGCGTCGACGATGCGCGTCAGGATGTTCACGTCGGACAGGAAGTGCTGACCGAAGCGCTTCTTGGCATTGGGGCGCCGCCTATTCGAGGATGTAGATGTCAATCCAGCCTGACCGCCAATCGACATCGACGCCGTCCGGGTAGCCGAGGTCGATGATGTAGCCCTTTACGGCTCCGCCGGTATCGGCCGCAATGCCGTATCCGTATCCCGGTACGAACAGACGCGTGCCGAGCGGAATGACGTTCGGGTCGACCGCGATGACGCCGTACGTCACTTGCACGCCCGTTGCTGTGCGGCCATACGCAGGATCGCTTGCCGCGCGGCCGCTGCTCGCCGGGTTGTACCACGTCGCGTAGACGTGCAATGTCTGCGCCACCGCAGCGGAGTCCGGCTGCGAGTCGCTGCGCCCGGTCTGAATGGGATAGTAGATCACCGTGTCGGCCGGTTCGGGCTCCCAGTACTCCTCCACCAACTCCCTGCTCGCCTCGACGCCGTTGACGTACCCGATGGCATATCGCCGCACCCGGACCCCATCATTTCCCGCGACCGTGCGCGTCTCGCCCGGGCCCAGGCTCGAGTCAGAACGATAGACGGTGCTGTGCTCGACGTGCTCGCGCTCGACTTCGTTTCCCTCGCCCAACTGCACGACGCGGACGGACATGCCGTCGATCACTTCAGCATCGAGCGATGGTTCTACGAACGAATCGGAGGGAACCGTGATGCCGGCCGCGGCGAGCGTATCGCCGACGGTGCGCTCCAGCGTGTACAGCGTGACGTGATCGTCAGGCAGCGCCACCGTGACGGCGCGCGCCCGCCGGATCTCGATGCTCGTTTCGGCTTCGATCGCCGCCTGCATGTCTGGCAATACCCGATCTCCCGGGCCGACGACGATGCCCGCCTCGCGCAACGCCTGCGCGACCGTGGGCCGGCTCGTCGTGCTCGCCACCCGTTCCGCGCCGTCGACCACAACCGTATACGGCAAGGCACGACGCACCTCAAACGAGATGATGCTGTCGTCGCGCCCTTCGTCGGCAAAGCCCTGCGTCGTGGCGAGGAGCACCTGCGGCTCGACGGGCGCATTCATGGACACAAGCACGCCGTTCTGCAGGACGCTGTCACGCCCCGTGATCGCGACGCCGGCTTCGGAGAGCAGTTGGTCGATGGTCACCGCGTGCGTGAGCATTTCGTACGCCACGCCGTCTACGAGGAGTTGCGCCATATGTGCCCGATCGACGCGAATCACATCGAACGTGCCGCCATCGAGCAGCGTGACACGGTCGCCGCGACGCACGTCGACGCCTGCGTTCTGCAGCACGGCGGCATCGTTAGAGAGACGCGTTTCGAACGTGAATTGCCGGCCGTCGGCCTGCACCTGCACCGTGCGCTGCGGAAGCAACACGTAGCCGAATACGCTCACTCCGGCGATCACCGCGAGCAGCGCAAAATGCCGGCTATGGCGGCCCAGGAACGGCGCGTGCGTCCCTGCATGCTCGACCAATGCGGCCGTGATTCCGGACACGAATCGCACGCGTACTCCCGTGCTGCTCCTTGCCGGCGTCCAAGGGGTTCGAGCCAAGCACCGGGCACCCGCGCCCGGCGCGAGAGAGTGAAATTAAGGTCGTGCACCCACTGTCGATCAGGCCCTTAAGCTTAACGACGCTAGCCAGCTCCGGCCCGGTGACCCTACGGCACCCGAAGTAAACTACTTACCGCTGCTTCCTTCCGGACCTGACGGGGTTCATAGCCCTTCGCCGCGTAGGACCAGGCCCTCAACGCCGCTTGACGCCGCCAGTTCCCAGGTACCTAACCTCGAGCGGGAATTCAGCCCCGCTATAGCGGCTTGCGGGTACAGGGCACCGCTGGCTCCCCGCCTAGCACGACCATAAGGCAGGGTAACATCCCCACCTAGTCCGTCAAGCGCAGCACCGATCGAGGCCGGCGCGATCGAAGACCTATCGGCCCGCGAATCCATGCGGCGTGACACGCAGGACCACCCGCTGTTCCGTCCGTGCCCGTTCTTCGACCGCCGGACGCGCCGATTCCGGTACCGGATTGCCGCTCATCACTGCGCCGATGCGCATCATGGCATCAGCCGCACCGTCTTCCTCGATCCGTCCACGGCCATACACAGTGACGTACGGGAACGGCATCTGTTCGCCGATCACGCACAACGAGACCTCTGTCTCGCGCGCAAAGACCTTGCCCTTCGCGCGGGTTTTCGTCGTCGAGATGATCAGATCGTCGCCGTCCATCACGTAGTACACGGGTGACAGCGCCGGTGGTCCCGAAGCGCGCTCGTATCCGACGATGCACAATCGGTGGGCTCTGAGAAACTCCCGCTGCTCGTCAGTCATGTCAGTCCTCTTCGATCGTGTTCTAATTCGCGTGTGATGAGGTCATCCTCCTGGGAGGACGCCGCTAAGGCAAGCGCCGCAGCACCGCTCGCGCCGGCGCACCATCACCGCCGACGATGCGCAGCGGCAGGCAGATCAGCTCGTACATGCCCGGATCCACCAGCCGCAGATCAAGCCCTTCGACGATCACGATGCCGGCCTCAAGTAATACTCGATGCGTTGGCGCGGGATCGTCCTTCGGCGCGATCGAGAGATAGTCGATGCCGACGAGCCGTACGCCTCGTTCAACAAGCACGCGGGCGGCGCTCACCGTCAATCCGATGAAATTCGATGAGAAGGTGTCCTGCTCCCAGAGTTGGGAGTTCTTCGTCTTGAAGAGCACGCGCTCAACGCCCTCGTCGAGACCAAGTGAGGCGATTTCGCCCGCACCGATGTGCATATGGAGATGCGTCGCGTCGACGACGTGCGCGGCGCCGATCAGCGTGTCGAGCGACAGCGCGTCGACGCCCGGCGCGCCGTCGAGGAAATGCACCGGCGCGTCGATGTGCGTCCCCGTGTGCGCGCCGAAGTCGAGCCGGCTCACGTTCGCCAGGTCGCCGTCCTCGAGCGATCCCGTGCGTGTGATCTGGACCTCTGGATCACCCTCGTACACGGGCATACCGCTGCGAAGCGGTACCGTGATGTCGTAGATCTGGCGGCTGGCCGTCATGCGGCCACCGTACTTGACGGGATGCGTGTTTGAAAGCTGGTATGCCTTGACTCGCAGTACAAACGTTCTATACTAAGCCTATCTCTCCGGACGGATGTTCTCCCTTAATCCGCCCGTCAGCCCCGGACCTCGACGGGGTGAGAGCAGTCTCCGCATTGGAGCCGGCGATGCGCCTGGCATGCATCACTATCCCCAACTTCCGCATCGCCCTGGAGCGCCTGCGCGATGCGAGCCTGCGCGGCCGTCCGTTTGCCATCGGCGAGCCGCCGCCGGGAGCAAACACGATCGTCGAATGTTCGCCGGAGGCCGCAGCGCTTGGCGTGCGCGCCGGCATGCCGCTGCGCGATGCCCGGACGCTGGCGCCGGATCTGTCACTGCTCCCGCCCGATCCCGTCTATTACAGCCGTTCGTATGATGCGCTGCTCCTCGCACTCGAAGACGCAGAACCGCTCATCGAACCCGCAGACGATGGCACCGCGTTCTCCGCGATTGACCCCAACGCCGACGAAAAGGCCGAGTGGGATGCCGCATCGCGATTGGTGCGCGCCGTCAAAGACGCTGCCGGCATCGATGCGAGCGTGGGCATTGGCGAAGGCAAGTTCATCGCGTGGGTAGCCGCGGCGGTCAGCGCGCCAGGCGAGGCTACGACTGTGCCTGCGGGCCGCGAGCAGGCGTTCGTTGCGCCGCTCAGCACATCGTTCTTGCCGATCTCGTTCGAGTCGCAACGCAAACTCGGATTGTACGGACTGCACAAGATCGGCGATGTCGCCGAACTGACGGTCGGGCCGCTGCAGGCCCAATTCGGCCGTGAAGGGCGACGGCTGTGGCAATTGGCGCACGGTATCGATCTCGCGCCGTTCCGTCCGCGGGAACGCCACGAGCCCGTTGCCGGATCGATTGCCATGCCCGCCCCGACGGTTAACACGGGCGCGCTGATCATCGCTGCGCGGCAACTCATCGGCCGGCTGCTACAGCACCCGCGCATGCGCTACCGCCAGGTGCGGCAGTTCCGCCTGCGCCTCGCCCTGCTCGATGGTGGCAGCTGGGAGCGTGCAGTGACGTTTCGCGAGCCGCTCGGCGATGAAGAGAGCATGGCCTACGTCGTAAAGAAGCTCATCGAGCCGGTACAGCTTGCCGGTCCTGTGGAAGAGATGATGCTGGAGTTCGTCGAGCTGACGGGAGAGCTGGGAAAGCAGCGCAGCCTGCTGTTCGTCGAGCAGGCGCGGCGGCGCGCCCAGCTGATCGGCGCGCTACGGCAACTGAAGACGCGCTTCGGCGGCGATTCGCAGGTCGCCCGCGTCGTGGAGGTAGAGCCATGGTCAAGGATTCCGGAACGGCGTTACGCGCTCATCGATTACGACCTCTAGCGTCGCCGCGCCGCACCCACGTCGAGACTGGCCAGCGCGCTTGTCCTCGCGCCGTGCTCTTCGAGGGCGCTATGCGCGACGTCACATCGATCCAGGATCGCTGGCGTATCGATGACGAGTGGTGGCGCGAAATGCCGGTATCGCGCACGTACTACCAGCTCCAACTCGATAGCGGCCGCGTGGTGACGGTGTACCGGGACCTCGTAGGAGGTAAGTGGTGGGAACAGCGGTATTAGCGCCGTCGCGGCTTGGCCGGAAGCCATTCGATGGCCACGATGTTGTCCCGTTCGAGGATCGCAAATTCGGGATCACCCGTGACGACGCGAGCCTGCATCTCCCTGGCAAGCGCCGCCGCAAAACAATCCGCGTACGAGACCGGATGTGTGGTTTTGATGCGGGCAGCTTCGATCGTCGTGATCAGGTCAACATCAACAATCCGGATCGACGTGGACTGGAGCCACGCGAGCGCTCGGTCCGCGCTCATGACATCTTCGTCGCGCGCTTTCTGGTAATACACCTCACCGACGTTGATTACCGACATCCAATGTTGGTGTCGAAGATCCGTTATCAAATCAAGAACACGTGCGGCACCAGCCTCTTCGCGTATCACTGCCAGGACGGCATAGCTATCGAGGACGAAACGGCTCATGCTGTCTTACGACGCCGCGTTGTAGGCGGCTTGAGTCCACGCTCCTCGCGCTCTCTTTCCTCGCGCCTATCGCGCAGCAACTGTTCAGTCAGTGACTGTTCGCCCGGCCGGTGCGGAAACATCGCTCTGGTCAGTTCAAGTAGTCCCTTCCGCGTCTTCGGCACCTTCATGATGTGGATGCTGCTGAAGCGCTTGTCCTGCTTCATGTCGAGCGGCGGCGGAAACATCGTGAACGACAACTCGTCGCCAGGCTCAATGCCGAGCGCATCCCTGATCGCCTTTGGAATCACCACCCAGCCTTTCGAGGACACCTTCGCTTTGCCATGGGCGTATGCGCCCGACACGAATGATGGCGATTGCTTTTTTGCGCTCGTCTTCGGCATATGCCCCTCCAGTATTACGAAATCCGAAAAAGTATAACTGCTATGTCACGGCCTGAACACCCCTACCGCACCGAACTCCACCTCCACTCCTGCTGGTCGCTGCTCGATGGCGCCTCCAGCCCCGACGAGTTGATCCTGCGCGCCCGCGAACTGGGCTACACCGCACTCGCCCTGACCGACCACGATGGCCTCTACGGCTCCATGGAGTTCGCGCAGATGGCCAAGTCCTTCGACATCAAGCCGATCACCGGCGCCGAGGTCACGCTCGAAAACGGCCACCACCTGACGCTCCTCGCGGCCACGACAGAGGGCTACAACAACCTCTGCCGCCTTATCTCGACGGCGCACCTGGCCGGCGAGCGCAAGGATCCGCACCTCCCGTTCGACGAACTGGCGCAGCACACGCGCGGCATCATCGCCCTGTCGGGTTGCAAGCGCGGCGAAGTGCCCGCACTCGTTGCAGCCGGCGATTACGACGCCGCCGAGGAAGCCGTCGCTCGCTACGTCGCGTGGTTCGGACGCGAGAACTTCTACATCGAGTTGCAGCAGAACCTGGTACACGGCGACACGGAGCGCTGCCGGCGGCTCGTCGATCTCGCACGCAAGCACGATCTGCGCTACGTCGCGACGAACGACGTGCACTACCACGAGCGCGACCGCCATCGCCTGCAGGACGTGATGGTGGCGATCCGCAACCGTTCGACGCTCGAAGCTTCACACCAGGTTCGGCGCGAGAACTCCGAGTACTACCTGAAGTCGTCCGCCGAGATGGCAGAGCTCTTCGAAGCGTGGCCGCAAGCGCTCGAAGAGAGCGCGCGCATCGCGGAGCGCTGCTCATTCGACATCACGACGGACCTCGATTACCGGTTCCCCGACTACGATACGCCCGATAACTCCACCGCCGACGAATACCTTGAGACGGTGTGCCGTCAAGCTGCGCGTGAGCGGTACGCGCTGGTCAACGGCCAGATCCCTGCGCGCGTCGAAGAGCGCCTGCGCGAGGAATTGCGGCTCGTCCGCAAACACGGGCTATCCGGCTTCTTCCTGATCTACCGCGACCTGCTCGAGCTAAGCCGCCAGGTCGCACGCGACGTGCGCGGCGACCAGAGCGCCCGAAGTCGCGCGGGGCTGCCTCCCGGGCGCGGTCGTGGCTCGTCCGTGGGGTCGATCCTCTGCTACCTGATCGGCTTATCGCACGTCGACCCCATCAAGTACGGACTGTATCTCGGCCGCTTTTTGAACGAAGAGATCGCGTCGGTGCCGGACATTGACCTGGACTTCCCGCGCGACATCCGCGAGCAACTCATCCTGCGCGTGTACGAGAAGTTTGGCCGCGAGCACGCCGCGCTCGTCGCCAGCTTTCCTACATATAAGCTGCGAAGCGCGATCCGCGATGTCGGCAAGGCGCTGGGCATCGCGGACAGTGAACTCGATCGTCTCGCGAAGCGCGCCGGCTGGGGCACCGGCGGCGACATCGCCGCGGAAATGTCCGCGTACCCGGAGTTCGCCGCCAGGCTGAATGCGCCGATCTGGCGCGACCTCATCGAACTGGCGGAGCAGATCTCCGGCTTCCCGCGCCACCTCAGCCAACACGTCGGCGGCATGGTCATCTCGACGAAGCCTATCGTCGAACTGGTGCCCGTCGAGCGCGCGGCCATGGAAGGGCGCTACATCTGCCAGTGGGACAAGGACTCTGTCGATGACGCGCGCTTCATCAAGATCGACTTCCTTGCGCTGGGCATGCTATCGCTCGTCGAAGAGTGCTCCGACCTCATCGCCGAACAGCACGGCCACATCGAAGACCTGAGCCGCATCGACTTCAACGATCCGCTGGTCTACGACATGATCTGCGAAGCCGATACCGTCGGCGTCTTCCAGATCGAGAGCCGCGCCCAGATGCAGATGCTGCCCCGCACGCGCCCGCGCACGATCGAAGACCTCACCGTGCAGGTGGCCATCATTCGGCCCGGGCCGATCGTCGGCGGCGCCGTCAACCCCTACGTGAAGCATCGCCAGATGCAACTCGCCGACCCTGACTTCAAGCCGCCGTTCGACCACCCGGCGCTGGAGCCGGTACTCGGCGAGACGCTGGGCGTGATCCTGTACCAGGAGCAGGTGCTGCAGGCGGCGATCGCCGTCGCCGGCTTCACCGATGGCCAGGCGGAAGCATTGCGCCGCGCCATGAGCCGCAAGCGCTCGCGTGACAGCATGGCCCGTTTCTGGGAGTTGTTCCGTGAAGGCGCCATGGCTCGCGGCACGACGGAAGACGTCGCGAAGACCGTGTTCGAGAAGATCATCGCATTCGCGGAGTTTGGCTTCCCAAAGAGCCACTCCGCGGCGTTCGCGATCCTCGCGTACCAATCGGCGTGGCTGCGACGCTACTACCCTGTCGAATTCACGTGTGCGCTGCTCAATTCCCAACCCATGGGTTTCTATCCGCCGCACGTCCTCACGCACGATGCCAAACGCCACGGCGTCGAAGTGCTGTCGCCGGATATCAACCGTAGCGGCGCCACCTGCAAGGTCGAAGAGCATGCGCTGCGCGTCGGCTTCGGCTACGTACAGAGCATCGGCGCGACCACAGCAGCGGCGATCGCGGCGGAACGCGCCCGCAACGGTGAGTACGCGTCGCTGGCGGACTTCGTGCGCCGCGCGGGGTGCATCACCGATCACGCGCCGCGTGAGGAAGCGATCGAGAACATGGTCCAGATCGGTACGTTCGACCGCTTCGGCCTGAACCGCCGCGAGCTGCTATGGCAGTTGGGCCTGCTGTATCGCCCGCCGAACGTCCAGATGGCGCTCCCGCTCCCGGTGGAGCAGGACGCCGTGCAGCTTGAAGATATGAACGTGTGGGAGCGCACGGCCGCCGACTACAACCTGCTCTCGCTCTCCCCGGCGTATCACCCCATGAGCCTGCTCCGCCCAGGCATCGGCGAGTCGATGCCTTCCCTGCGGCACCTGGAGCGCATGGACGATGGCTCGCACGTCCGCGTGCCGGGCATGGTCGTCTGCAGGCAGCAGCCGGGGACGGCGAAGGGATTCGTCTTCCTGCTCCTCGAAGACGAGTTCGGCATGCTCAACGTCATCGTGCCGCCTTGGCTGCACGATCAGCAACGCGCCATGGTCCGCGGCGAGGCATTCGTCATTGTCGAGGGCGAGTTACAGCGCAAGGAGAACACCGTCAACCTGCTGGCGCGCCGCTTCGATAAGCTGCCCGTGCCACGATCGATGAAGCCGCCGCAGTCACACAACTTCGGTTGACGGAGCCATCATGAAGATCGAAACGCATCCGCTCACACCTGATAGATGGGACGACCTCGACGCGCTCTTCAAGACGAACAGCATCACCCGCAACTGCTGGTGCATGTGGTTCCGTCAGACGACCGACGAAGCACGACGCTTCGGCGGAGCACAGAACCGCCACGCATTCCGCAAGATCGTCCAGACCGCCGAAGTACCGCCCGGCATCCTCGCGTATGTCGATGGCAAACCAGCCGGCTGGTGCGCCATCGCACCGCGCGAGGATTACCCGCGCATCGAGCGCTCGCGCAACGTAAAGCCGATCGATGACGAACCGGCGTGGTCGATCGTCTGCTTCTTCATCGCAAAGGATGCGCGTGGCGCCGGCCTTTCGCGCCGGCTCACCGATGCCGCCGTCGACCTCGCGCAGAAGCACGGCGCAAAGCTCGTCGAAGCCTATCCCGTCGACCCGGCACAGGGCCCGCTGACGCCCGATCAGGCCTACTACGGCCTCCAACCCGCCTTCGAGCGCGCCGGCTTCGAAGAAGCGCTGCGCCGCACGCCAAAACGCCCGATCATGCGCCGCCGGCTTTAACAGGTCCCTGTAGTGATACGCCCGTTGATCGTCGTTACTCGGCGCTCCGGCTCCCAGTTCGACGGTCAGCTAAGCTAGGGCAACGATGACGCGGATCATCCTCCACGCTGACCTCGACGCGTTTTACGCCTCCGTCGAACAGCTCGACAACCCCGACCTGCGCGGCAAGCCCGTGGTCGTCGGCGGGCCGCCGGAAGCGCGCGGCGTCGTCGCTGCCGCATCATACGAAGCTCGCAGGTTCGGCGTGCGGTCCGCTATGCCGATGTCACGCGCCGTGCGGCTCTGTCCGGACGCCGTCCGCGTGCCGCCGCGCTTCGACCGCTACATCGAGCTGTCGCGTAAGGTCATGGCGCTATTTCGCGCCGTGACACCGCTCGTCGAGCCACTGTCGCTGGACGAAGCCTTTCTCGACGTGACCGCTGTCGCGGCCGATGAGGCTGCGGCCGAGGCGATCGCGCGCAACCTCAAGGACGGCGTCCGCGCGACGACGGGACTAACGCTCTCGATCGGCGTCGGCAGCAACAAGACCGTCGCCAAGATCGCGTCCGACCTGCGCAAGCCAGACGGCCTCGTGGTCGTGCCGTTCGGCAGTGAGGCAGAGTTCCTGGCGCCGATGCCGATCCGCGCGCTATCCGGCGTGGGGCCCAAGACCGAGGCGGTGTTGCTGCGAGCCGGCATTCGCCTGGTCGCTGATCTCACGCAACGCTCGGCAGGTGAAATCACGCGTCTCGTCGGTTCGCGCGGCCCGTGGTTGCACGACATCGCACGCGGTATCGATGACCGGGCGGTCGAGACGAACTCTGAGCGTAAGTCGGTTGGCGCGGAGACCACGTTCGCGCGCGATCTTCCGGATGGCGAGGAACTGCGCGCTGCCCTGCGCGACACGGCCGCGCACGTCGATCAGCGAATGCAGCACGCCGGCGTGCGCGCCCATACGGTCGCGATCAAGCTGCGCTACTCCGACTTCAAGACGATCACGCGCCAGGCCAGCGCCAAGTCGCCGATCGCGGGCGCCCCTTCGATCGAGAATATGGCGACGCAGCTGCTCGACGCCGTGGTCCACCCTGGTGATTGCTTTCGCCTGCTCGGGATCCAGTGCTCCAGGCTCACGTCGGACGGCGATCCGCAGGGCCGCCTCTGGGAAGATCAGCCGAACATCAACTCAAGCGAAAAGCACGCTTAGCCGGCCATCGCATCCAGGCGGCGCTGTGCGATCGCCGCATATTCGGGGACGCTCTCGATGAGCAGCCAGTCGCGATCATGCTTCGCCGCTGCAAGAGCCAGCGTGCCGGCGCCGCCGAACGGGTCGAGTAGCAGCTCCCCCGGCTGCGAGGCCAACAGCACCGCACGCTCGAGCAATGCCAATGGCTTTTGTGACGGATGCTTGCCCTCGGCGCGCTCCTTACCCGGCGTCACAGGAAACTGCCAGAGGTTGCGCATCTGCTTGCCCTCATTCATCTCCTTGGCAAGCCAGTAGTTGAATGTCCATCCCGTCGCCTTCGCCGGTGTTTCGTTTACCGCCCAGATGATCTGTTCGGTGCTCTCGGTGAGCGTGCGCGCCGTGATGTTCGGCTGCGCGTTCGGCTTGAACCACACGACCGAGTTGAGAATGCGGCGTTCCAGCCAGTTCTGCAGGATGAAGCCGAGCTGGTAGATGTTGTGGTACGTGCCGAAGACCAGGATATTCCCGTTCGGCTTCACGACGCGGCACACTTCGGCGAGCCAGGCGCGGTTGAACTCGAAGAACTCGTCTTTGCTGAACGCGTCCCACGTCTCTTGCATCGTCACGTGCGATGAGAACGCCCATCCGAGTCCGCTCTTGCTCTTGCGACCGCTGCCCGAGCCAATGTTGAAGGGCGGGTCGACGACGCAATGGTCAATGCAGTGGTCCGGCCACGCGCGCATGACATCCAGGCAGTCGCCTGTGATCAAGCGATTCACATCGGGCCGCGGCGATAGACGCGCGGGAGGCGGCGGCGCCGCGCGCCGTGATGAACTGCGAGTCGAGACCTTCGTGACCATGGCAGGCATTAGATCAGCGTTATGATCACCAAACCATACGGGAAAACCCTGCATTCCGCCTGCGCCAGCGGTTCGATGTCAACCGATAGAATGCGCACCGTATGGGAGAACCTCGCACGCTCGCGGATCTGATCGATGAAGTCCGTAAGGGCCTCATCTGCGACCGCTGCGGACGCTACGTCGGCTCACTCGCCGAGAAGACGTACCTGCCGCCGGCGTACGCGGTCGCCGTCTCCAAAGACCGGCTCGACGACGAGGTCGGGGCACTGATCGCTTTCGAGAGGCACATAATCGAGCGCCTGCGCCGCGGCAACTTCGTCATTCGCCATCCCCAGAAGGACGGCCGTTGCGTCTCGATTCAGGAGTGGCTCGCCGACGACGACGAAGAAGAAGACGATGAGGATAGCGCCGCAGCCGTCAGCGAGTAGCTCAGGCCGCCCGCTGACGCTCCTGCGGAAGCTCGGGGCCCCTGCCCGTGAGCTGGTTCACGCGCACCATCGACACGAATGACCTGACCAGGTACGGGTCGAACTGCGATCCCGCATTTCGATCGAGTTCTTCGAGCGCGACCTCCTCGCCGCGCGCCACGCGGTACGGCGTGTCCATGATCATCGCGGCGTATGCGTCGGCGATGGTCATGATGCGCGCCGCGAGCGGGATCTTCTTCTCGGATAACCCCCGCGGATAACCGGTGCCATCCCAACGCTCGTGGTGAAAGAGCACGACCTCGAGCACGACCTGCGACATCCAGCGCGGGCTGATCTTCAGGATGTCCCAGTCCCGCAGCAGCTCGTAGCCGGTCGACACGTGGTTCTGCATCATCATCATCTCGGCGTTCGAGAGCGGCCCCTGCTTGACCAGCACGTTCTCGGGCACCGAGATCTTGCCCAAGTCGTAGACGTGTCCCCCTACCCAGAGCGCCGCGATGGTGTCGTACGGCAGGTCCTGGCGGTTTGCGAGCTGCACGGCATATTCCGTCGCCAGCCCCGCGTGATGCCCCGAGTAGTTGTCCTTGCTATCGAGCTTGTCCCGCCATGTCCCCAGGAGCCCCCGGACCCGCTCCCACGTATCCTGCGGCCACAGCGAAATCAGCAGATCGACGACGGAGTTCATCTCCGGGACACTCATGCGGGCACTCCCCAACCGCCTGGGCGCGCAACAGCGCCCGTACTGCAGAGTAGGTATCGGCAGCGGCCAGGCACGCTTGCAATGGGCCACGAGTTATGTCTTGTAAACCATTCCGGCGTCAACTTCACAGTTTGGCCATAGAACACGACTATCGGAGCGTAGTACAATGCTCGTGGAGAGGTGTATGAACGCCCCCGACGGCAAGGAAGACCGCACGGCGGCGCCTCAGCGTGCCCGCGAGGTGCGGATGGGTGAACCGGTGTGCCCTCGTTGCCGTAAGAACTTTACCGCCAGTTATTGGAGCGGCGGGGTGATGGTCCAGGCGCGCTGCCTGAGTTGTGACCTCAAGTGGCCCCTGCCGGACGTCGTCTGAGCGCTCTGGCTCCCCGGTCACACGGTCACGCGCGTTCCGAAGCCGCTTCCAGCCGGACTGGCATCAAGATCCCCCTTCCCCAGCCGGGTGGGCTGAATTCCAGGTGAGAGATGGCGAAAACTAAAACCGCAGTAAAAGAGATCGCGCCCGATGAAGTAGCGCGCAACAAGGGTGAGCTGAAGGCGACTCCGCCGCTTCCCATTGTCGCGCCCAAACCCGAAACCACGACGGAAGAACCGGTCGGCGAAACGCCGGACTCCGTTGAGCTGTACCTCAATGAGATCGCCCGCTACAAGCTCCTGCGGCCGGAAGAGGAGGTCTCGCTCGCCAAGGAGATAGAAAACGGCCGCATCCTCGATGAGCTGACTGAAGTGCTGATGGAGGAGCAGGGCTCGGCGCCTTCCATCGAGCAGGTCATCGTCCGCTTCCTCGGCGAAGTGCGCGATGGACTGTCATTGGTACGACGCTCGCGCACGCTGAAGGGTTTCCCGCAGCGCGGCGCCTACTGGGATCAACTTCACTTCTCCCAGCTTGAGGACTACATCCAGAACAGGCTCGAGGAGGGCTTCGAGGACGCAATCGCGGCCGCCACAAAGAAGCAGGTCGCCGACGTGCGCCGCCTGCTCATCACGCTCGCCGTCGCCCAGCGCATCTTGCCTGAAACCACGGAAAAAGCCTTCAACGAAGCGGTCGGGCTCATCCAGAAGGGCGTCACCCGTCCGACGGATCGCTCACTGGCAGCGCGGCTGCGTGTCCTGCTCCCCGTGATCCTCGTCGCGCGCGAACGCTCGCAGCGGGCGGAAGAGCACATGGTGAACGCCAACCTGCGGCTCGTCGTCAGCGTGGCGAAGAAGTATGCCGGCCGCGGCATGCCGCTGATGGATCTCATCCAGGAGGGCAACGGCGGCCTCATGCGCGCCGTCGAAAAGTTTGAACACCGGCGTGGTTTCCGCTTCAGCACGTACGCGACGTGGTGGATTCGCCAGGCCGTCGGGCGGGCGATCGCCGACAAGGGTCGCACGATCCGCTTGCCGATCCACATCACGGAGCTGATCTCGAAGTACTCCCAGGCCCGCGAGCGGCTGTTCCAGCGTCTCGGGCGCGAACCGAAGACCACCGAGCTTTCCAAGCTTATGGGCATGCCGCCGGACAAAGTGCGGGAGGCCGCACGTGCGCTTCGCCAGTCGGTCGTCTCGCTCGAGACGCCTGTGGGTGAGGAAGAGGAAGGCACACTGGGCAGCGTCCTGGAGGACGTCATGGCGCCCTCGCCGGAAGAGGAAGCTGCTCGCCAACTCTTGCGGGAGCGTGTGCGCTCCGCGCTCGACGTCCTCACGCCCCGCGAGCGCACGGTGATCGAACTGCGCTTCGGCATCAAGGACGGCCGCCCGCGCACGCTCGACATCGTCGGAAACGAACTCGGCGTCACGCGAGAGCGCGCCCGTCAGATCGAAGCGCAGGCGCTCGACAAGCTGCGCCGCTCGAACGGCAACCTCCGCGGCGAAGGCGACTTCTAGCCGGTCGGTCGCCGCGCGCTTGCCGAGCCATCACGCCTTGTGGCAATGGTTCATTCGTACCTGCCTGGCTGACCCCGCTCTGGCTACGCTTAGGTCGAATGCGGCGCGGTTGACAGAACATTTGTCCGCCAATCGCACCCCGCTACGTATACTCGAAGACGTAACGGACGCGATTCGATCGACCGCAACTCAGGCAACAGTGGCCCCCCGCAGGCCGGAGAATCGAGAAGCGATGGTACTTGGCAAACTGAGAATCGCCGGCGTTCCCGACGACGAACAAGACTCCATCTTCTCGCCCGAAGATCCGCTCACGTTCCCGGAACTTCTGGAGGTTCAGCGACGCAAGTTTGGCCAGAAGATCCTGGTGCAGACGAAGGTGCGCCGCGAGTGGCGTCGTTATAGCCACGCGGAAACCTATGCGCAGGCGTATGCGATCGCAGCCGGGCTCAACGACATCGGACTCCGGCAGGGCGATCGGGTCGCCATCATCCTCGAGAACAGCCCCGAATGGGTCTTCTCGTACTACGGCATCGTCCTGAACGGTGCGATCGCCGTGCCGATCTACTACGACCTCAAGCCGCCGGAAGTCGAAGCGATGCTGCAGCACGCGTCGCCAACCATGGCCGTCGTCTCCGCAAAGGTGCTGCCGAAAATGCGTGCGCTGCTCCGCGACGTGCGCACCATCATCGTCGTCCCTGATCCCGCAGCGCGCGCCGGCGTGCCCGAACAGGACGACGCCCGTCAAGACATCGTGTCCTTCGATGCCTTGACGCAACACGCCAACGCCGCGGCGCGCGCGCAGGTGGCGGCGCTCACGATCAGTCCCGACGACGTCGCGTCAATCGTGTTCACGTCCGGTACGTCGGGCGGCGCGAAGGGCGTCATGCTCACGCACCGCAACTTCATGGCGAATCTGCAGCAGGTCAGACGGTCGATCCCCTTCAACGAACGGGACCGGCTTGTCATGGTGCTGCCCCTCCACCATGCGTTCCCCTTCACGGTGACGGTCGTCGTCGCGCCCTACGTCGGCGGTGAGGTCACCTTCGAGAACGACCTGCGCCGCATCCGCGACCGCATGGCCGAGGTGAAGCCGACGCTCTTCCTGGGCGTGCCGGCCCTCTTCGAGGTGATGTACCGGAACATCATCCACGGCATCGAGACGCAAGGACGCCTCGAGCAGTTCCAGCGCGGCCTGCGCATCGTCGAGGCGACGAAGCAGCGCACGGGCGTGAACATCGGCCGGATCGTCTTCCGCGAACTCCACAAGCGCCTCGGCGGCAGCCTGCGTTTCATGGTGAGCGGCGGCGCGGCGTTGAACCCCCAGGTTGCGCGGGACTTCGCCATGCTCGGAGTCCAGATCCTGCAGGGTTGGGGCCTCAGCGAAGCCGCACCTGTGCTCTCCGTGCAGCGCTGGAATCCACGCAAGTTCTACCTGTCGAATCACTACGAAGATCACGTGGGCTCGATCGGCGAGCCGCTCGACGGGGTTGAGATAGCGCTCATCGACGTGCCCGAAAAGGAGTTGTACGTCCACCTGCACGGCGAGGGTGAGTTGATCGCGCGCGGTGAGAACATCACACCCGGCTACTGGAACGGCGAGGATGAAAGCCGCGCCATCAAGGTGGGCGGCTGGCTACGCACGGGCGATGTCGGCCGGATCGATGAAGATGGTCACATCTGGATCACTGGCCGGAGCAAGTTCGTCATTGTCCTCGATTCCGGCGAGAAGGTGCACCCGGATGAGCTCGAAGAGAAACTGGAACTGCATCCGTTGATCGAAGACATCGTCGTGATGGGCCGCAAGTCCCGTGGCAAGACGCAGATCGTCGCCGTCGTCTACCCGAACCGCGATGCGGCGCTCGAGACCCTCCGTGGTGTGTTCGACGAGACGGATATCCGGCGCGCCGTCCAGGAAGCGATACGCGAACAGGAGGCGGACATCGCGCAGTACAAGCGGATCAGCGAGTTCATGCTCACCGATGCGCCGCTGCCCCGCACGCCGATTCGCAAGGTCATGCGCGGTCACATCGCCGATAGCTATAGCTTCAACGTCAATCGTTGGGCCGAGAGCTGGCGCGACTTCCTCGCCGCGTCGAGCGCTCCCGCGGATGCCGTCGAGTCGGAAGAGGAAGCAGCGCTCAGCGTCTAACCGCGCAAAGCAGGCCGGGTGAGCCTCACGCGCGGTGGTTGCGCAAGCACGAAAGAGGGAGCGCACTGCGCTCCCTCTTGTTTGTTGGTCGGCGTTGCTGTCCTGACTACCTGGCGGAGGCCTCATCCGAGGGCAACTGCTGGCTAATCGCGCCGCCTCCCGCGCCTGTCTCCACCGGATGCGGCTCCGATCCCGTGGCGATGAACAGCGGCGCCAACACGAGCGTAATCGTCGCGAGCAGCTTGATCAGCACGTGCAGCGAAGGGCCGGCCGTATCCTTGAACGGGTCGCCGATCGTGTCGCCGACGACGGCCGCCTTGTGGGGCTCGCTCCCCTTGCCGAGCACGTTGCCCTGCTCGTCCTTCAACCCACCCGACTCGATGAACTTCTTGGCGTTGTCCCACGCACCGCCGCCGTTGTTCAAGACGGTCGCCATCATGATGCCGCCGATCGTACCGATGATCAGCACGCCTGACACCGCAAGCCAGCCGGACGCATCCTCGTACACCATGCCGTTGACGACGACTTCGCTGTCGCGTGTGTACCGGAAAATCAGCCCTACAGCGACCGGCAGCCCGACGGCCAGGATGCCCGGCAGTACCATCTGTCGCAGCGCAGCCTTCGCCGTAATATCTACCGCCGCACGGTAGTCCGGTCGCGACGTGCCGGCCATGATGCCCGGATCCGCGCGGAACTGCCGCCGCACTTCCTCGATGATCGCCCCGGCGGCGTTGCCCACGGCGCGGATCGCCAGCGAACTGAACAAGAACACCAGCATCACGCCCAACAACCCACCGACGAACACGTCGACGTTCGCCAGGTCGATCGGCAACTCCGCCGTCAACGGGATCTCGAGCCGCTCTTTCACCTTGTCCAGGTACGCCGAGAACAGCAGAAACGCAGCCAGCCCTGCCGACGCCACGGCGTATCCCTTCGTAAGCGCCTTCGTCGTGTTGCCGACAGCGTCCAGCTTGTCGGTGATCTCGCGCGCGCTCTCCGGTGCGCCGGACATCTCGGTGATGCCGCCCGCGTTGTCCGTGATCGGGCCGAACGTGTCCATGCTCAGGATGTACGCAGCGGACATCAGCATGCCCATCGTCGCCACCGCCGTGCCGAAGATGCCGACGGTGAACGATGGAATCTGAAAGCCGTTCGCCCCGACGATCTCCGCCTGCGAACCGAGCGCAAACGACCCGATCAGCGCAAGACCAATCGAGATCGCCGTCATCGCCGTCGTCTCGAATCCGACGGCCGTACCGATGATCACGTTCGTCGCGGGGCCTGTCCGCGATGCCTCGGCGATCTCCTTCACCGGCCGCCACGAGCCTGATGTGTAGTACTGCGTGATGTAGACGAATGCGATGCCCGTCGCGATGCCGATGAGGCCGCAGTAGAAGAACCAGTGCCACTCATCGCCCAGCATGGCCCTCGTCGCGATGAAGAGCCCGCCAACTGACAGCAGCGACACGATGTAGTACCCGAAGTTCAGCGGCTGCATCGGGTCTTGCTTGCTTTGCGGATCACCACTGGTGAAGAACGGTACCGAAATGAGACCGATGATCGTCGCGATAATCCCGAACGAGCGCAGGACGAGCGGGAACATGATCCACTCGATGTCGCGCGTCACGGCATAGATGGCGACGCCGAGGATCATCGCGCCGATGTTCTCGGCAGACATCGACTCGAAGAGGTCCGCGCCACGTCCCGCGCAGTCGCCGACATTATCCCCGACAAGGTCTGCTACGACCGCAGCGTTGCGTGGGTCGTCCTCTGGGATGCCCGCCTCTATCTTGCCGACAAGGTCCGCACCGACGTCCGCCGCCTTTGTGTAGATGCCGCCGCCTAGCTGCGCGAACAACGCCACGAAACTGGCGCCGAAGCCAAAGCCGACGATCAGGAAAGGCGTGATCTCATACGGATTGTCGAGCAGTTTGCTGTACGTGAAGAAGATGCCCGAGACGCCGAGCAGGCTCAGCGCCACCACCAGGAACCCCGATACGGCGCCTCCGCGCAGCGAGACCGTGATCGCTTCCTTCAACGAATTCTGCGCCGCCGCCGCCGTCCGGACGTTCGAGCGCACGGCGATGAACATGCCGATGTAGCCGGCGATGCCGGAGCAGGCCGCGCCAACCAGGAAGGCGATGCCCGTCAGCAAGCCTTCCTCCCACTGTCCGACGACGTTTTCTCCCCCGAAGCTGATGCCGCTCTCGCTGGAGATGATCGGCTTCACGCCTTCCGAAATAGATCCGACGATCAGCGTCACCGCAACGGCCGTCAGCACCGCCATGATGGCGATCGTGCGGTATTGCCGGGCCAGGAACGCCATGGCGCCTTCGAAGATCATGCCGGCGATCTCTTGCATCGCCTCGGTCCCGGTATCGCGTCGAAGCACGTCATAGGCCAGCCAGATGGCGAAGAGCGCCGCAGCCGCCCCGGTCACTGGCACCAACCAGACCAGTTCCATCGTCCCCCTCCTGAGGTTCGCTCGCTCGACGCCTGGCGCCGCGAGTTTCGTGAGTATCCAGACACACAAAAGGAGGCGCCCGCGCACCTCCGTAAGAGCGGGGCAAGTCTAACCGCCGCGATCCCCTCGATCAAGCAACGTAAGCGAGTGTCATCGCGCAGGACGTGCGCGCTGTGCGCGCTGCCGCCCGTCGATTCGTACGGTTCGGTGGCGGCCGGCTAGCAGTTCATCCCGATCGCGCGCAGTACGACGAAAAGATCGCGGACGTTCACCCGTCCGTCGCCGTTGAGGTCATAGCGCAGGTTGGGCTTCTTCTTCCCCATGGCCCGCGCGACGGCAACCAGGTCCGCGACGGTGACGCGCCCGTCGCCAGTGACGTCGGGGCAGTCTCGAGCCGGCGTCGCCGTCGCGGTGCGCGTGGCGGTCGACGTGCGTGTCGCCGTTGCCGTCGCGGTGCGACTCGGCACCGCTGTGCGCGTGGCTGTTGCGGTCGCCGTGTGAGTCGGCGTCGACGTGCGCGTGGCTGTTGCGGTCGCCGTCTGAGTCGGCGTCAACGTGCGCGTGGCTGCCGCTGTCGCCGTGTGAGTCGACGTGCGTGTGGCAGTCGCCGTCGCGGTGTGAGTCGGCGTCGACGTCGCCGTGAGCGTGGACGTCGGTACCGGCGTCCACGTCTCCGTAGCCGACGCGGTCGCTGAAGCGGTCGATGCGGGCGTCACCGTGGCGGTACCGATTGGCGTCGGCGTTTCCAACCCGCGCACGTCCACAGGCGCCGCGCCGATCACACCCTGCACCTCGACGCCGCGCGCCGTGCCCGTCGCGTCGTTTGTGAACGTTCCGGGTGTAATCCCGACACCCACGTCGAAACTCTGCGAGACGCTGTCGCCGGCCGGGATTGTCGCCCGATCGAACCATCCGATCGACGTTTTCGATACGGACGGGTCGAACGCGTACGCACCGACGCTTGAGCCGGGCACATACGTGAACCCGGTTGGGAGCGTGTCCTCGATCGAATCGAGCCGCACCGCGAACGCGTTGGAGTTGTGCACTTCGATCGTGTAGCCGTTCGTGCCGCCCGCGTCGGACTGCGTGCTGTCAGCGGTCTTCGTCATTGTCAACGCGCGCACGTTCGCGAACCGCGTCCGATGTGAGAACGTCGCAGATGCGCCCGCGTCCAGCGTCCGGCGCCAGTTGATGCCCACGGCGTTGTCCGCTGGCGACGTGCACGCACAGGCGTCGCTGAGGTCCAGTCGTTGGTTGATCGATGTCCACAATGTGGCCGCGGCGCCCGCAAAGTAGTGGTCCGCCGCCGTGATCGGCTCCCAGGCGGTGAACCGCTCTACCGGCGAGTTGTTCGCGGTCGTCGCGCAGCCGGCTGCTCCCGTCGATGCATCGGCGTAGCCGAATCCCAGGTTGGATCCGCCGACGAAGCAGTTGCCGGCACGGTAGAGCACGAAGCTCTGGCTCGTCGCCGCGCTGTTCTCGACGGTCACGTCCGTCCGATAGCCGTCATCGCCGGCGACGTACGAATCGACCTGCGTGATCCTGAGGCCGGTCGTACCGGCATGCACGACCGTAGTGATGATGTACGGGTCGCCCGCCGTGCCGCTGCCGCCTGCCGAAGATTGCGAATCCGGTGTGAACGTCGTGTACACCAGCTGTGTGGCGCCGGTGCCGTCGTGGCTGAAGACATCGGGCGCGAATAGCGTCGAACCAACGTTCAGAAACGTGCCGCAGTCGGCGAGCGGGATCGACTGCGGGAACATCGCCTGCTCCGGCACATTCGAGAGGCCGGCCTGGCAGCTGAGGTCGCCGCCAGCGTTGATCTGCTCGATGGGGCCCGCGCTCACGATCGACTGATAGGCTGGCGGCGCGGCCTCGGAGCGCGGGAGCAGTAATCCAGCCGTCGCGACGATCGCCGCAACGGGCAACAACAGCAGGACGACACGCAGATGCAACATGCACGCTCCCCCTGTGCATGCCGCCGCCCTCCCCCTCTGTTGTCGATCATCGGCCCCAATTCGCAAAGATGTTGCCCGGTTCGGAGCGCGTTGACACTCGCAGGGGCCGGTGCTATGTTCGATTTTGCTAACCCTGACGTGTACGTGAGACTTGCATGCCGCGCTCGCGGCCCGAGGTGCACCCCATGACCCAGGAGGCCAAGCAATCCGTCATCACCGATGAAATGCGTGCGGCGGTCGGCGTCGAAGGCCCGCCTGCGACGCTCGACGTCGAGAAGACCAACTGCCGCATGTTCGCCCGAGCCGTCGGGCACACCGATGCCGTCTTCTACGACGATGCGGCCGCGAAGGCGCGCGGATATCGCGGCATCGTTGCGCCACCCGGGTTTCTGGGTACGCCGATCTTCAACCCTGCGCGGGCGCCCGGCGCCCCAGGCGAGATGGGTGGCCGCGGCTACACCATCCCGTACAAGCGCGTCCTCAACGGCGGCACGGAATACGAGTACTTCCCGGAGAACGACGTGATCTGCGCCGGCGACACCATCACCGCGCGTTCGAAGGTCACTGGCTTCGACGAGCGCGAAGGCAGCCTCGGCCCGATGCTCATCACGACGCGCGAGACGACGTACGCCAACCAGCACGGCAAAGTCGTCGCGAAGATGTACGGCACGGTGATCCAGTACTGAATGCGAGTCGAAGGAGCTAGAGACGATGCCGCAGGTTTACTTCGAAGAGATCAAGGTCGGCGACGAGATCCCGCAGCTCAAGAAGAACTGCTCCACGCAGCAACTCGTGCTGTGGGCGGCCGGCTCGGGCGACTTCTACCAGATCCACTATGACAAGGACTTCGCGCAGCGCACCGGACTGAAGGGACTGATCGTGCACGGTGCGCTCAAGAACGCCTTCTTGGGCCAATTGCTGCACGACTGGGCCGGCGAGCACGGCCACGTCCGGAAGTTCGGCTGTGCCTATCGCGGCATGGACGAGCCCGATCAGGACATCCTGTGCCGCGGCGTCGTCACGAAGACCTACCAGGACGGCGGCAAGAATTACGTCGAGCTGGACGTATGGACGGAAAAGCCCGACGGCGCAAAGACGTCTCCCGGCACCGCCGTCGTCACGTTGCCATCGAAAAGCTGATCGCGCACGGGCGCGGCGCACCACAAGAGAGGACGCATGGCCGAAGACTTCCAGATCACCGATGAGATGCGCGCCCAGATCGGCAAGGAAAGCGAGCCCTGGGAGTACGAAGTGACAACCACAAGCGTGCGCATGTACGCGCGCGGCATCGGCTCCGAAGACCCCGTCCACTACGACGTGGACTTCGCGAAGTCGCAGGGGTTCCGCAGCATCGTCGCGCCGCTCGGGTACATTGGCACGCCGGTCTACGTGCCCGGCAAGAACGACCCCACATTCGGCTTTCCGCGCCGCGAGGGCGGGCCGCGCCTGAACATCCCGTTTCGCGGCTTGCTCGACGGCGGCACCGAGACCGAGTACTTCGACGTCATCTGCGCGGGCGACGTGCTCGTGGAGACCTCGCACCTCGCGGACCTCAAGCTGCGCGAGAGCGGACGTCCCATGTTGTTCGTGACCAACGAGGCCGTCTACACGAACAAGGCGACAGGCAAGGTCGTCGCGAAGCAGCGCTTGACCTCGATTCACATGTAACCAGCGCGCAGCCATATGCGCAGCAAGGAGCAATCACATGGCGGAACAGAATTACTTCGAAGACGTGAAGGAAGGGCAGGAGCTGCCCCCGATCAAGATCTCGCCCGACAAGCAGCAACTCGTGAAGTTCGCGGCCGGCAGCGGCGACTTCAACCCCCTGCACTTCGACGAGAACTTCCCCATGCTCAAGCCCATGGGCTTGAGCGAGAATATCGTGCACGGCCGCTTCAAGTACGCGCAGGTCGGACGCGCCGTCTTCGCCTTCGCAGGCTACAAGGGCCGCGTGCAGAAGTTCGGCGTCAGCTACCGCGGCATGGACATGCTCAACAAGGAGATCACCGTCAACGGCGTCGTCACCGCCAAGCGCCAGGAAGGCGGCGAGAATCTCGTCGACCTCGACGTCTGGACGGAAGACGCCGAAGGCAAAAAGACGACGCCCGGCACCGCCACGGTCGTACTGCCGAGCAAGTCGTGAGTTCCGCGTCATTCAGAGCCGAAGGCGAAGAATCTCTCCGTTGTTTCTGTGACCAGCATCAGAACTCGTCACAGACCGAGTAATCAGGAGACTCACATGGGTGCGCTTGAAGGCAGAGTAGCCGTCGTCACCGGCTCCGGCCGCGGCATCGGCCGCGGCATCGCCATGCTCTTCGCGCGTGAAGGCGCGAAGGTCGTCGTGAACGATCCTGGCGGCAACGTCGATGGCACCGGCCACGACAACGGCCCCGCCGACCAGGTCGTCGCGGAGATCAAGGGCGAATGCGGCACCGCCGTCGCCAGCTACGACTCCGTCGCCGACGCCGATGGCGGCGAGGCGATCATCAAGACCGCCGTCGACACGTTCGAACGCATCGATATTCTGGTGAACAATGCCGGCATCCTGCGCGACCGTATGATCTTCAACATGAGTGAGCAGGAGTGGGACGATGTCATCGACGTCCACCTCAAAGGCCATTACAACTGCACGCGCCCCGCATCGATCCTCATGCGCCAGCAGCGTTTCGGGCGGCTGATCAACTTCTCGTCGGGCTCCGGCCTCATCGGCAACCCCGGCCAGGCGAACTACGGCGCCGCGAAGTCGGGCGTCGCCGGTTTCACGCGCGTCGTCGCGAAAGATCTCGGACGCTACGGCGTCACCTGCAACGCCATCGCGCCGGCCGCCGCCACGCGCATGATCGGCACGGTCAGCGACCAGTCGCGCGAATTGCGCCAGCGCGCCGGCATCGGCGGTCCCGGCGCACAGCCGCAGCGACGCCCGAACCCGTCGATGCGGGACCCCGAGATGATCGCGCCCATGGTCGCGTATCTCGCCTCCGACGACGCGTGGAACATCAACGGGCAGATCTTTCACGTCGCCGGCGGCACCGTCGGTATCGCCTATCACCCGACGCCCATGCGCACGCTCTGGAAGCCCGCGATGTGGACGCTCGACGAACTCGAAGACCTGGTGCCGCGGCAGTTGATGGCGGGCATCCCGAACCCGGCGTCGCCGCCACCCGATCTCGATATCCCGGGCCGTCCGACAAAGCAGCCCGAAGGCGCACCCGCAGGAGGTGCGGCATGAGCGGCCGCCTTGAAGGACGCACGGCGATCGTCACCGGCGCCGGTCGCGGCATCGGCCGTGGCGTGGCGATGCTGCTCGCCGAAGAAGGCGCGAACGTCGTGGTCAACGACTTTGGCGTGAACGTCGACGGTACCAAGCCCGACAGCGGCCCCGCGGCGGTGGTGGCCGACGAGATTCGCGCGAAGGGCGGCAAGGCCGTCCCCAACTTCGACACCGTCGCGACGATGGACGGCGGCGAGGCGATCATCAAGACCGCGCTCGACAGCTTCGGCCGCGTCGACATCCTGATCAACGTCGCCGGCATCCTGCGCGACCGCATGATTTTCAACATGAGCGAGCAGGAGTGGGACGATGTCATCGCCGTCCACCTCAAGGGTCACTTCGCGACGACGAAGCCGGCGTCGATCCTGATGCGTCAGCAGCGCTCCGGCCGCATCATCAACTTCTCGTCCGTCTCCGGTCTCGGCGGTCTGCCCGGACAGGCGAACTACGGTGCCGCGAAGGCGGGCATCGCCGGCTTCACGCGCGTCGTCGCGCGCGATCTCGGACGCTACGGCGTCACCTGCAACGCGATCGCGCCCGGCGCCGCGACGCGCATGACGGCGACGGTCCCCGCGAACACGGCGCAACTGCGACAGCGCGCCGGCACCGCGCCCGTCGTCCAGCAGCCACGGCAGTCGTCTGTGCCGCCGATGCGCGAACCGGAGTACGTCGCGCCGATGACGGTCTTCCTCGCGACGGACGCCGCCTGGAACATCAACGGCAAGATCTTCTACGTCGCCGGCGGCCGCATCTCGCTCGCGCACGAAGAGGCGGCGTACCGCCAGATCCAGAAAGACGGCATGTGGACCATCGATGAGCTGCGCGAGATGGTGCCGTCGCAACTCACCAACGGCGTGCAGAACCCAGCTCCACCACCGCCCGATCTCGATCTGCCAGGACGACCGGTCGCCGCGACGGCCTAGCGAGTAGCTCTATAGCAGTGCTTCAAGTTGCTTGAGTCGGCGGCGCGCGTACTCGGGCTCAGTCGACCATGAACAGGCAACTTCCCACGCCACGAGAGCACGTCGTTGCGCTGGCAAGAGCAAGTCGAGTTCAGGCAGGTCCAAATCAAGCATGGATGCATCCACGCGCGACTCGTCCCAGTCGATGAACGTCGGCCTACCGTGCACCATAAGCACGTTCGATGATGGATCACCGTGAATCGCAGACATCGGCTCATTCATCGCCGCGCGCCACGTCTGTCGACAGGCCTCCACCACGCCCGCAGGCATTCGCGTGAAATCAACGTCGCCACCTCGAGGGTGCAACAGGAGATCGCGCGTAGAAGCGAAGCCGGGTCGTTGAGCCCAGTCGCGTGTTGACTGATGGAGTTGAGTCAGTGAATCGCGGACCAATTCCCAGTCACGCTTCGACTCAGGCGTCACACCGTCAACCCACTCGAAGATGACAATAGATCCCGCATGACGTCGGCCATTCATCGTCCTCACGACTCCCGGGGTGCGAACGCCAGCAGCGGCCGCCGCCGCCATCAGGTCAAGCTCCCAATCCAGCGCCAGGGGCGAACGACGGCTTAACCGCGCAACCCCCGTCTTGCCCTGGATCTTCAGCATCCACGACAGGTTCCTCGCGCCTCCGGTCATCGGTTCGAGCAGCTCTGCTTGCGTCCCCCAACCCGTCAGATCGATGCGTTGACTGCCGTTCAAGTTGCAGCTCCTCGCGCCCATGGTCGTCACCGCGACCGCCTGTGCGATTATCGATGAAGGCGCGCCACGCCCTACTATGCCTGCGCCCTCACCAACATCGCATCGCAGAAGACGGCTCTGGCGAGCGGCTTTCGGCCGGTGTGCTCTGTCGCGACGGCCGTGCCTGCCGGGATGGGCCTCGCCTGAACCACGCCGTCTCGGTCCCGGGGGTTCCGCATCTTGATCGCGCTAGAGGCCAAGGCCGCCCTTGACCGGCGCTCTTCAGGCCGGTTATCTTGCAATGCAATACGTCGTATTGCGTCAGGAGGTTTCGATGCCACGCTCCACCACCAGCCTCAGACTCGACGACGACCTGCGCGAGCGGCTTGGCATTCAGGCCGAATCCGAAGCGATCTCCCTAACTGCGCTCGTGGAGCGGCTCCTGAGAGAGGGACTAGCCGTAGCCGAGCATCCGGGCATCGTATTCAAACCGGGGCCGTCGGGCCGTCGCGCGGCGCTCTCCAGCGGCCCTGATGTCTGGGAGATTGCCGCAGCCATACGGCGGCTCTCAGGCTCGGAAGCCGGCCGCGTCGCCACCATCGCCAAGGAATTCGGCATCCATGAGCAGCAAGTCGCGATCACCCTGAACTACGCCGCCGCCAATCGTGAGGAGATTGATGCTCGTATTGCCGCCAACGATCGCGCGCTCGATGAAGCAGAGCGTGTGTCATTTGAGCGCAAGCGCCTTCTTGCGTGAGGTTTCTTGTTGACTCTATGTTCCCATCCGACATTGCCAGCGACCTCAATGCGCGTGGTCATGACGCGGTGACGCCAGATGACATCGGCGCGCATAATCTGCCCGACGATGTTCTCATCGAAATTGCGACGGCGGAGCAGCGCGTCATCGTGACGGAGAACGCGAGCGACTTCGCTCACGTGACGACCTGCCCCGTCCTGTTCGTCCGTAAGTCGTGGTGGCCGCCGAAGGCGCTCGCCGCCGGCCTGGCGGCGGCCCTGGATCGCTGGGCGGGGATGAACGCGGATCCAGGTTCTTGGCCCCATTGGCTCGAAGAAGAGTTCCGCTGACGTCAGGGTTTCCCCGCATAGCGCCGGATCGCCCACCCGTGCGAAGATCGCACTATGAAGGCCCCTGCCTCTGCTTCTACGCCCGCCCAGGCTGCGATCGACCGCCTCCTCGAGCGCTACTTCGCCGTCCTGCAGGCCGAACACAACCTCTCGCGCTTCACCGTGCGCAACTACGCCAGCGACCTGCGCCAGTTCTTCGATTGGCTCGCCGATCGCAGCACCGACCCATTGAAGCTCACCCGGCAGGCCTTCCGCAGCTACCTCGCGTCGATGATCGACGCCGGCAACGCGCAGGGCAGCATCGCGCGACGGGTCAGCACGACACGATCGTTCTACAAGTGGCTGCGGCTCACCGGCGCGCTCACCGACGATCCGCTCGCGAACGTCAGCGGCCCGAAGCGGGCGCGCCGCCTGCCGAAAGCGCTCACGCTCGAAGACATCACGAACGTCATCGCCGCGGCGGATGGCGAACGTCCGGCTGACCTCCGCGACCGCGCGCTGCTCGAGGTGATGTACGCGTGCGGACTGCGCGTCAGCGAAATATCAGCGCTCAGCCTCGGCGACGTCGATCTCGAGCAGAACGCCCTGCTCGTCCATGGCAAGGGCAACAAGCAGCGCGTCGCCGTCATGGGCGAGCCCGCCCGCCGCGCGCTCGAACGCTACCTGCGAGACGGCCGCCCTAAAATCGTGCGCACCCCGAAGGCAGCGAAGCCCGGCGTAAAACCTGATACACACGCCGTCCTTCTGAATCGCAGCGGCGGCCGCATGTCGCAGCGGCGTATCCAGATCCTCGTCCGCAACTACGCGCTCAAGGCGGGCCTCGACGCGCGCGTGCATCCGCACCTGCTGCGTCATACCTTCGCCACGCACATGCTCGATGGCGGCGCCGAGCTGCGCGTCGTGCAGGAGCTCATGGGGCACGCCAGCCCCAACACGACGCAGATCTATCTGCACGTCACGGAGGAACGCCAGCGCAAAGTCCTCGAAGGCTCGCTCGACGGCATCGCCGAAGTCGAGATGGCGCGCCGCGCCGCCCGCAAGCAGCGCGACTGAGAGCCACGCTCACTCCAGCCTCCAGCCTCCAGCCTCCAGCCTCCGGCCTCCAGCGTCTGACCTCCGACCGTCGGGCCGTCGCAGTTCCACTTCGCGCTATGCTTTCATCAACATGTCAATCCAAAACAGAAGGAGCCAGAAAATGCCCCTCTACCTCACCGAGCACAAGCACTCCGCAGAGACATGTCCCACGAAAAACCGCGACATGATGCTCATGCTCGGGCAACACGTCACGCAGGAGACCGCGGACAAGTTCGGCATCAAGATCCATTCCGACGTCGTGATCCCCGGCGAGCACCACATGATGATGGTGCTCGAAGCCGACTCGCAAAAGCCGATCGACGAGTACATGCAACCGTTCTCAATGGTCGGCTCCGTCGACGTCAAGGAAGTCCACACCTGTGAGCAGGTCGTAGCCACCGCGACGTGCTGAGGGCGCACCGGCCGGTGCGCCCTCAGCAGTGATCTCTCAAGTGAAATCAGATTACGGTGTAGCCGTGGCGGTAGGCGTCGCCGTGTTCGTCGGCGCAGGCGTCCCTGCATCACCGACGGCGATGTCTTCCTCCGAGCCCGGTTCCACGGGCACGTCGTCCTCCAGGCCATCGGCCCACACGTCGACCTCGTTCACCTGGTCATCGTCGTCCGGCACGGCGATGTCGATCGAGAACTGCGCCGATTCGTTCTCCGCCAGGTCGTCGATCGTCGTGTCCTTGCCCGTCGTCACGACACGCCCATCCTCGTTCCAGACCACCGCGCAAACGACAGGCTCTTCCAGTTCGTCGTCGTCCTCGTTCGTGACCGTGCCTTCCACCGTCAACGTCGTGCCGTCCCGTTCGGCCGTCACGTCGCTCAGCACGATGTCACCGTTTTCGACGGTACCGACGGTGAAGTTTGGATCCTCCGCCAGGTTCGCGAGCCGCGCGAGCCCGATCGTCGTCGATTCGTCCGGCAGGCTGCTTGTTGCCGAGAAGAAGTCGGAACCGCCATCAGGCAACGAGCGCAGGCACCCGTCGACCGTGAAGCTCTGGACCACCGCACCGTTGCTGTTCAGGAATGCGATCCGGTAGCGGTGCTGCAAGATGTTGACGCCGGAGTCATTCTGCAGCTCACCCGCGAATACGTCGTTATCGTCGATCGTCGTGAGCGACTCGTTCGTGACGATGCAGGTCTGGGCCATAGCCGCCAACCCGATCGCCGCAAAGATTCCTAATGCGAGAATACGCTTCAAATCAAGCCTCCCTGGTAGATTCGCATTCAGGTTATCCGCTCGATCCGTAGATTCCGCGTTGCAGCCAATGTCAGGGTTACGCCGCCGTGCCAGATGTCGAAGTTTGACGCGGGCGCGCCGGGTCCGGAGCCCACAATCGAAGACCGAAGTGAAACACGGAGCGGCGCCTCGTAAGGCGCCGTCGCGCACCGCTACGGCGTCGCAGTAGCTGTCGGCGTTGCCGTGTTCACCGGCGTACTCGTCGCTGGCGTCCCCGTGACCGTGGCAGTCGCCGTTGCGGTGGGCGCCACCACCGTAACGACCACATCACCGAGGCTCGACGGTTCCACGGGATCATCGTCCTCGAGTCCGTCCGCCCACACGTCTACCTGGTGTACGAGCTTCGAACTGTCCGGCACCGTGATTGCGATGGTGAACGTCGAAGCCTCGCCCTTGGCGAGATCGTCGATGTTACCGACCTTCTTTGTCGTGATGACGCGATTCTCGTCGTTCCACACGGTCGCACAGACGACCGGATCCTCCAACGTGTCGTCGTCGTTGTTCGTGATGGTGCCTTCGATCGTGAGCGTCGTGCCGACGCGCACCGCCGTCACCTCGTTGATAACGATCGCGCCGTCCTCGACTTCGCCGATCGAGAAGCTCGGATCCTCCGCTGCATTCGCCATCCGCGCGAGTCCGATCGCTGTCATCGACGCCGGGAGGCGGCTCGCCGCGGAGAAGAAGTCCGAGCCGCCGTCCTGCAGCGAGCGAAGACACCCCTCGACGGACACTGTCTCAACGACGGCGCCGTTGCTGTTGAGGAACGCCACGCGAAACCGATGGTTCAGGATGTCGACGCCCGAATCGTTCTCCATCTCGCCGGCGAACGTATCGTGCTCGCCGATCGTAGTCAGTGACTCGTGCGTCACGACGCACGTCGCGGCCGTCGCCGCCAGCGCAATCGCCGCCAATAGCGCAACCCCTACAATTCTTCTCACGGTGTCCTCCCCGTTCGCGCGAGCCGAAACTACCCCGCCGACCGTCACCCGGCTCCATCCTCAATAGCGAGTCTCTCATTGCCGGAGCCAAAGTACCAGCGCCCGGCGTCACATAGCTTGTCATATGTCGGGCTTTCACTCCGATGACCCGCGGTTGGGAATAGGTTCAGGCGGGTCCCGACGGCCACAGCCGCTCGTAACTGGCGCTTCCTGGTTTGAACGGCTCTCCCGAGCCGATGTGTGATACCCTACGCCTTCGAAGACCGGCGCGTCTTACGACGGGGGTGAGGACCTATCAACCGCCAGGTGCGCAGAGCCTACGAACTGCTCTACCTCCTCACGTTTCGCGAACTCAAGCTCCGGTATCAGGACACCATCTTCGGTTTCCTCTGGTCCCTCGTGCGCCCGCTGCTGCAGGGCGCCGTGCTCTTCGTCGTGCTGAGCAAGTTCATCCGCATCGACGTCGAAGATTACGCTCTGGTGTTGCTCGCCGGCCTTTTTCCGTGGACGTGGTTCCAGACGTCGCTCGTCATCGCTGTGGGCTCCTTCGCCTCCAATGGCGCCCTGATCAAGAAGGTCTACTTCCCTCGCTTCGTGCTGCCCCTGGCAACCGTCATGAACAATGGTGTGCAGTACGCGCTTTCGATCCCGGTGTTGTTGATCCTGCTGCTGTTTCAGGGCTATACGCCGAATTGGACGTGGATCGTGGGCATCCCGTATCTGCTGGCGGTGCAGGCGCTGCTGATCATGGGTATCGTCCTGTTCATAGCCTCGCTCGACGTCTATTTCCGCGATCTGGAGCACCTCACAGACGTCGTGGTCGGGCTGATCTGGTTCTACCTGACGCCGGTCATCTACCCGCTCTCTATCGTGCCCGACAAGTATCATGGCTGGATGCTGCTCAATCCCATGGCATCGCTCATCGAAGGCTGGCGCGATCTGTTCCTCCAGAACCAGCTCCCCGGTGCGGATCTCTGGCCGGCGCTCGTCTTCGCCACCGGCATGGCCGCGCTCGGCACCTTCTCCTTCAAGCAAATGGAGGGAGGATTCGCCGATGCGCTCTGACATCGGCGGCAACGTCGCGATCGCGCTCGAAAACGTCTCCAAGCACTACTCCCTCTCACTCCAAAAAGAAGCGACCGATTTCAAGACCATGCTGCTGCACCTGCCGCGCTTCCTTTCGAGCGCGAGGCGCCCATTCGTCGCGCTCGACGATGTAACCCTGCGCGTCCACCGCGGCGAGAGCCTGGGCATCATCGGCCCAAACGGCTCCGGGAAGAGCACCACGTTACGCGTCATGGCGCGCATTACGCCTCCGACATCCGGTAACGTCGTCGTCAACGGGCGTATTTCAGCACTTCTCGAGCTGGGTTCCGGGTTCCATCCGCAGATCAGCGGCCGCGAGAACGCCATCCTCAACGCCGTCCTGCTCGGACTCACACTGCAGGAAGCACGCGATATCCTCCCGGAGATCATCGAGTTCTCCGAGCTTGGCGACTTCATCGACCAACCAATGCGCACGTACTCGTCGGGAATGTTCTTTCGCCTCGGCTTCGCCGTCGCTGTACACGTCGACCCGGAGATCCTGCTGATCGATGAAGTGCTGGCCGTAGGCGACGCCGAGTTCCAGAAGAAGTGCATGGACCACATCCACCGGCTGCGCGCGAACGGCGTGACGCTCGTGCTCGTGACGCACGACATGCTCAGCCTGCCGATGTTCTGCGACCGCGGCATCCTGCTCGAGCACGGCCGCATCACCGACGAAGGCACACCTCAGCAGGTCGTACACAATTACCTCGAGCGCGTCGAGAAGCTGCTCGCGCTCCGCACCGAGGAGCAGCAGCGTCTGAAGATGCAGCAGACGGCGGTGGCGCAATGATGGTGCGCGTCGACTTCACGGGCCGTGCCCGCCAGGCCGCGCGAGCGATCCGCGTCGGCGCCCGGCGCGAGCCCGGTATCGCGCTCGTCGCGGAGGCCGGGCCCCATCTTCCGTTCAAAGACGGCACGGTCGATGAACTGTTCGTCGGCCGCGCGGTCGCGTGGCGCACCGATATCGCGGCGACGCTCGACGAGCTATGGCGCGTGAGCAAGCCAGGCGCGCTTATCCACCTGACGCTTCCGCACGCTTCGTCCGTGATCGCCGCCTCCCGCGACGCTCATCCGCGTCCGCTCCTCACGCTCAACACCTTCAACTACTATGACCCGCGCCTCAAGCCTGCCGATGCGCCTCGCACCGCATTCGCCATCGAGCGCGCGCGCCTTCGCGTCGCCGGCCGCCGCGGCGACGACACAGGCCTCGCGCTGGCCCGCGGACCCTTTGCGCAGTTCATCGAGAAGCTTGCGAACGGAAGTCGCGGCTCGCAGTATCGCTTCGAGCGCTGGTTCGCGAACCTCATCGGTGGCTTCGAAGAGTTCGATGTGGCGCTGGCCGTGATCAAGGACGTTGAGAAGCATCCGGAACGATCAGCGCGGCTGAGCACAGCGCGTGCCTCCGCGCCATCACGCCCGCCCCTCTCGGACGAACACGCCGCCACCGTCGACCCCAACGGGTTGCGCGTCACGAGCGATGTCGCGCACGAGGCCGCAGCGGTCGAACCGGACGCCGTCGATCCGCTGCCCAACGCCGCGCCCGCCGAGACCGGCCCACCGTACGTCTCGCACCCGTCCGGAGATCGCGGAGAACACGTGCCTTGACCATCGAGACGCAGACGCCCGAAGTCGATCTCGACTACTCGATTGACGACTTCACGCCCAGCGCCGACCGTGACTCGCAATATCTGTACCGTGCGATCGAAGACATGATGCTCGAACTGGCGACTGCAGTCCGCGGCGGCCGTGTGCTCGATATGGCCTGCGGCACCGGCAAGAACGCCATGCGCATCGCCGAGCGCGGCTGCTACTCCGTCGGCGCCGAAGCATCGACGGAAATGATCGGCGTCGGCCGCTGGGTGATGCCCGGGAGTACCGCCCGCATGGTGCGCAGCATCGCGGAGCAAGTTCCGTTTGCCGACGATTCGTTCGACCGCGTCATCTGTCAGGGCTCCCTCGACCACTTCGCGGACCCCTATGCCTTCATGCGCGAAGCGGCACGCGTCATCAAGCCCGATGGTCGCGTCGTCATCGCGCTCGCGAACTTTGAGAGCGTGTCCTGTCGCATCGGACGCACCGTCGATCGCGTGAAGCGGCGTCTCGGGCGGCCGCGTCCTCCGTGGCGGCTCTACTGGCAGACACCCGAGGACCATAACGTCAAAGGCGACTTATCGTACGTGCGCACGCTCGGCGCGGACGCGCTCGCGCTCGACGACCTGTTTGGCATCTCGCTATTCTGGCCCGTGCCGGGATACGGAAAAGCCCTCAACGTCATACCCGAGACGTTCGCGTCGACGATCTGGCGCGGCTTCGACCGCATCGCGCGAAACCGGCCTCAGGACTCCGACATGATCGTTTCCGTGTGGAAGCGTCCCGGCGCCCGATGACCTCCGGACGCATCGACCAGGACTTCGACGCACATGCCGTCTTCTCGTTCTCGGCCATTCCCGAGTCGCCGGCGATGGCGAACCGCGCAGCGCGCGTCCGCCGCTGGTTCGTCATCGCGTTCGTCGAAAGTTGGCTCGCCGTTGCCCTGTACCGCACAAAGATCAGGCTCCTGGGAATCCACGCGCCCATGCTGCCCGGCGTCTGCGATCTCCTATCACGGACGTTGTTCGGCGTCCAGATAGGAAACACGGTCCAGGCGGGTCCGGGACTGATGATCACCCACGGCCATGTCGTCATCGACGGGCGCACGAAGATCGGCCGGCACTGCCAGGTGAATCCGTGGGTGACGATCGGGCTCTCCAACAGCCGCAAGCTAGGATTCAGCGTCGATGGTCCGACGATCGGCGACCACGTGCACATCGGCACCGGCGCGAAGGTCCTCGGCCCCATAACGGTCGGCGACTACGCGCGGATCGGCGCTAATGCCGTCGTCGTGCACGATGTGCCGGACAACGTCACCGTCGTCGGCATCCCGGCGCGCATCATCGGCCTCCGCCACGTCGTCGACGAGATCGTCACGAACGGCGCACCCTCGGACGAAAGGCTCGCCGCCTACATGCGCGGCGAAATCATCGAGTACCGGCTCCATCGCCAGTCGCTGCAGACGCTCGTCGATACGCTGAGCCGGTCGTTCGAACTGGGTTCGCCGCACCTGCGTGATGCCGCGAAAGAGCGAGAGGAGGACCTCATCTTCCTCGACGCGGTCGCGGCGGCCGGCGGAGAACCCACGCAGCCGGTCATCGAGGCGCTCGAAGCCGTCGACGCCGCGCTGTCGCCGTTCGCGCGCGTGCCCGTCTAGGCGGCCAGCGCGTCCCAGGCTGCCTTGCCCAGCCGCCCGAGTATGACGTTGCCTTCCGAGGCGCGACCGCTGCCCGGCCTCGTGCTGCCTTCGCAGAACGGGCTCATCGCGAAGAAGCCGCGCCGCCCCTTGAAGATCGATCCGCCGGCGCGCACACCTCCGCGGTCGGCGCCGCCCTTCTCGGCTACCCACGCCTGCTTCGGATCGTCCCCGAGCGTGTTCATCTCGTTCCACGGCAACTCACCCGAAAGCTCGTGCCGGTAGTCCTGCCGCCGCAAGATGCGCAGCATGTCCTCGTCAGCGTCCGCTGTCACGCACTCATGCCGCCCGATCAGCGCGAGGAGTTTCGTCATCTCGCGCGCCGTCGTAAGGTTCCTGCCGCGTGCGCCCCGGCTCCCCGCATCGCCGCAACGCTGGAACAGCCGCGTGTCTCGCAATCCGTGCCGCTCCATCTCGCCGTTCACCGCATCGATACCCACCAGGTCGAGGCACATGTTCGTCGCCGTATTGTCCGAGATGATGATCATGAGCGTCGCAGCATCGCGCACCGTCATCTCGACGCCGAACGACATGCGCGCGAGCACGCCCGAACCCAGCGATCGATGCTGCTCTTCGTAGCGTAGGCGTTCATCGAGCCGCAGCCGTCCGTCTTCGACCGCGCGATACAACGTCACGAGGATCGGCACCTTTGCGAGCGAAGCCGGGGGCATCGTCGCATCTTCGTCACGCCCGATGTGCGCGCCCGACCCGAGGTCGGTCAGCGCCCAGGTGCACGTGCCCGTGTGCGCGTCGGCAATGGCGTTGAGCCTGCGTTCAAGCTCTTGCATCGCCGGCGTCACTTCACCAACCCGGCTTCGAGCTCGGCCTGCGTGTATTCGACCTGCTCGTCTCTAAGCGAAGGGTCGTACGCAGGATCGGGGTAGTTCACCAGCCAACCCTCTTCGTCGCCGATGTTCTCGAGCCCTGTCGCGACGTTGTTCGGGATGAACAATCGCTGCGGCTGTGCTGCGTCAAGGATATGCTCCTCGCGCCGCCACTCTGGCCCGCCGCTGTAGAGGATGATCTTCATCCGACCGCGCACGCACACGTAGCGCGCCGCGCGCACACGATGCAGATGGTAGCCCTTGAACGCGCCGGGCGCCGCCGCCGTCAGGTACGCGACGGTCTTCTCACCGTCTTTGAACAATTCGAGCAGCCAGCCGTTTTCCGCCCCGTCATGGTCGGATGTCGTGACGCGCTTCGCCGCCTCAGTGGCGATCTTCTCGATCACATCGTCCTCCACTCAGGGCATCATCGTGCGGCATGCGGCGTCGGGCCGGAGTTTAGTGTGAACGACGAAGATCTTACGAAGCCGTCGCCACGTGCGCCGCACCGCGGCCCGTGCGCGCCGTCACGGTGCCCGGGAACATGCTCCGCACTGGCTTCAGGATGATGTTCGTCTCTGCCTTCACGATGCCGGGTATCGCCGCCAGCGTCTGCGTCATGAAGTCAGTGAGATCGTCGTTGCTGGGGAAAAACGCGAGCACGATGATGTCGGCGTTGCCGGTCGTATACCCGACGTACACGACGCCCGGCGCCTGCGCGATCTGCTCCGCGATATCCGTGATGCGTGCCAATTCGGCCGAAATGCTGATCACGGCGGCCGTATTCAACCCCAGCCGCGCCGGATTCGTCACGCCGACGATGCGCAGCACGTCATCGCGGATCAACCGCTCGATGCGGTTCCGCACCGTGCCTTCCGAAACGCCGACGGCCTCCGCGATCTCCCGGTTCGTGGCGCGGCCATTCTCCTCGAGAATGCTGAGAATGTGCTGATCGACGGCGTCGGGCTTCTGAAACGGCAACTGAATGCCCCCTGCGCTGACGGATTGTGACGGCACGATAGAGGCGCCCCAAGACAGTGTCAAGCCGCCTCCAAGCTTGACAGCCCACGCGCGATCCCGTTCGATGTACCGTCCCGCGAGCACATCCGTGTACCGTCTCGCTTGCATCAGAAAGCCGCTGGCTCAACATGCCCCACCCCCGCCCCGGCGCACGCGCGCTCACCACGCGCCTCAGCCGCCGCGACCTGTTGCGTCGCTCCGCCGCCGCCTCAGGCGCGCTTGCGGCGATGACGCTCGTCGGCTGCAACGAGGAGGACGGTGGCGGCGTATCGACGCCTCCTGCTGAGGCCGGCGGCACGCTGCGCTTCGCGACGTCGTTGCCAATCTCGTATGGACTTGATCCGCACGTAGAGCGGGCCACCGGCCTCGCGATCTTCCCGAAGATCTACGGCTACCTGCTCCATGTCGACCCGCGCGACGACGCCGTCGTCTACGATCATGCTTCCGGCTATGAACAGCCAGACCATACGACGCTGATCGTCAAACTCCAACCGAACATCTACTTCCACGACATCCCGCCCGTCGGCCAACGTCGCGTCACCGCCTCCGACGTCGTCGCATCAATCGAGCGATTCCGCGATAACCCGCTCGTCACTGACAAGACATGGCACACCACCATCCTCGACCGCGCCGAAGCAACCGATCCTGAGACCGTCCGCATCACACTGAAGCGGCCATACACATACACGCTTGGCGAACTCGGCGCTCTCGCTGCGGGAGCCATCATCCCGCGCGAGTTGATCGAGCAAAACGAGAACATCGCCATCAATGCCATCGGCAGCGGCCCCTTCCGTGCCGAATCTCTCGACGTCTCGAGCGGCGCGGCGCGCATCGTCCGCAATGACGCCTACTTTCGCGCTCCCGCTAACGTCGATGCGATGCAATGGCAAGTGTTTGATGCTGGATCACGTCTCGAGGCCTTCCGCCGCCGCGACGTCGATGTCATCCCGAACCGCGACAAGAACGAAGCGCGCACGCTCGCCGAATTCTCGGATCAAGTTGACGTCGCGTCCGAACCGAGCCTCGCGTACCTCTCCCTGGGCCTCCGCGTCGATCGCCCACGGTTCACCGACGAACGCGTGCGCCGCGCGATCGATATGCTGCTCGACCGCGATGAACTGATCCGGGAAGTGGCGTTCGGCGACGGTGATATTCTCGGCCCGGTCAATCCGCGCCTGTCCGACGGTTTCTGGTCGCTGCCTCGATCGGAAATCGCGGCCTCGCGAAACGCCACCATGTCTGCCGACGAACGGATAGCGGACGCGATGCGCCTGCTGGCCGCAGCGGACGCCGCGGATGCCACCTTCGCCCTGCAGGTGCGCGACCTTCCGGACCTGGTCGACGTGGGGGCGCTCGTGCGCAATCAACTGATGCGCGGCGGCGTCCGCGCCGAAGTGCAGGTGCTCCCCGAATTGCAGTGGTTCCTGAACTTCCGCGGCGGCCAATTTGACGCGACGCTGATCAGCCACCTGCCGTACGAATCGCCCGACTACCCGACGCGCTTCTTCTACTCGAAGGGCATCGATGGAAAGGCCAACATGTTCGGCTTTGGCGACGCCGCGATCGACACCCGCATCGAGCGGTCCTGGGGTCAGACCGGCGAGGCGCGCCGCGAAACGTTGCTCGACGCCCAGCGCCTCATGCTCGACGCCCGCCCGATGCTCCAGCTATTTACCGGCACCGGCTATACGTCGGCGTGGAACTACGTACGGAACCGAGGGCGCGCGCACCTCGGCAGCATGGCGCAGTATCAATACGAGCAGTGGCTCGCTCCCGGCGCTCCCGGCCGAAGCTGATGCGTTTGACACCCTCGCGCGTCCGTCCGTAGAATGTCTCTGCCCGAAGATGCCCGCGCATGCGGTGCTTCGGGCGTCATTACGTCGAGCGCGGCCCCGTGGTGTAGCGGTCTAACATGCCACCCTGTCACGGTGGAGATCGAGGGTTCGAATCCCTTCGGGGTCGCCACTATCACACTTCCCATCGGCTCCGGGTCGTCGGCCACGGGCGTGCCGTACCTACGCGCCCTACTGCGCTACCGTCCGTTTCGCATGAGGCATCGCACGCCGTTGTCTAGCTCGGTTGGCGGATGTAGGCTGCGCCCGATGGATCAACAGATCCGCTTCTGTACGACCAGCGACGGCGTGTGCATCGCGTACTCCGCTGTGGGTCAGGGACCGCCGCTGGTGAAGGCGGCAAACTGGCTCACGCATTTGGAGTTTGACTGGGAGAGTCCCGTTTGGCGACACCTCTTCAGCGCGCTGGCAGAGAACCACACGCTGGTGCGCTACGACGAACGGGGCACGGGGCTATCGGATCGTCAGGTCGACGAGATCTCGCTGGAAGGACTCGTCCGCGACCTCGAGGCGGTGGTTGATACGCTCGGCCTCGAGCGCTTCGCGCTCCTCGGCATCTCTCAGGGCGGCCCGACGGCGATGCAATATGCAGTGACTCATCCCGAGCGCGTTAGCCACCTCGTTCTTTACGGCTCATTCGCTCACGTCGGAGCGGATGAGCGCGGTGCCGCGCTCGCAAGCGCGATGCGCGTAGGTTGGGGCCAGGACAATCCAGCGTTTAGGCAGCTTTTCACTACCCTCTTCATCCCGGGTGCCAACGGCGAGCAGATGGCCTGGTTCAACGAGCTCGAACGCGTTTCCGCCTCCCCGGAGACGGCGGCCAGGGTTCTGGAATCAATTGGCCAAATCGACGTGCGCAATATCCTGCCGGACCTACAGGCGCCAACGATTGTCATTCACCCTAAAAAAGACGCGGCGGTGTTCTTCGAGCGTGGGCGCGAGATGGCGGCACTCATCCCCGGGGCGCGCTTCGTGCCCATGGAAGGCAGTAACCACTACATCCTCGAACAAGAGCCGGAGTTTGAGACGTTCCTCGACTTGCTCGAAGGATTCCTCGGGCATAAAGCCGTGCGATTACGCGCGAATCGCGGCGCGCCCGTGACCGTCATGTTCACCGATCTCGTCGGTCACACGGAGATGATGCAGCGGCTGGGCGACGAAAGGGGACGGGAAGTGCTCCGAGAGCACGAGCGGATGACGCGCGACGCGCTGAAGCAGTACGGCGGGACCGAGATCAAGACGGATGGCGACAGTTTCATGGTGTCGTTCGGCAGCGTCACGGCCGGGGTGGACTGCGCGATCGCGCTCCAGCGCGCGTTTGCGGCGCGCAACGAAGGTGGGGGCGAAGCGCTGCACGTACGCATCGGCCTCAACGCTGGGGAACCGGTGGAGGAGGAAGGCGATCTGTTCGGTTCGTCGGTCATCCTGGCGGCGCGGGTGGCGGCGAAGGCTTCTGCGGGCGAGATCCTCATTCCGGAACCGCTGCGGCATCTGCTCTCCGGCAAGACCTACGTCCATGCCGACCGCGGGGAGACGCTGCTCAAGGGCTTCGAGGATGCTGTGCGGTTGTACGAAGTGCGCTGGCAGTCGTAGGGACGACCCTCACAACAGTGATGCCCCACCGCCTCAGTCTCGGGTCAATCTTCGTGTGTCTTCGACGGCCCCCGTTCCCCTTCTGGGGTCGCCAGTTCACAACATGAAAACCGGCCCCGAATGCGGCCGGTTGTGTTTGACGACCGCGGCGACACGCGTTGGGTCTGCGCGCGGCTTCGCTCAGGCAGGGCCAAGCAAGTCCCATCGGTTGCCCGCGATGTCGACAAAGAGTGCGAACCGACCGTACGCCTCAGTCCGAGGCGACGACAGAAACTTCACACCAGCCGACACCATGCGTTCGTAAGCCGCGTCGAAGTCGTCGACCCGCAGGAAGAATCCTACCCGCCCGGCTGTTTGGCTCCCGACGATCGCACGTTGCTGTTCGCCATCCGCTCGCGCGAGAAGGATGCCCGTCTGGGCACTCGGTGGGCGCACGACGACCCACCTTTTGGGACGCCTATCGTTAGATAGCGACGGTGCATCCTCCACCAAATCGAAGCCGAGCGCATCGACGAAGAAGGCAATCGCGGGGTCGTATTCGTCAACCACGATTGCGATGAGTTCCAGAAACGGCACGGCCACAGCACACCTTAGCGTCGCTTCGTCTACCAACAATGCCCTTCCACACGTCCGAGCTTTGGAGCGATGAACGCCGCCGTTCGTCGCTCATCGCGGCGCCCGCGTAGGAACGACTTTGATGCCCCATCGTTTAAGCCTGGGTCAACCTTCGCTCGCTTGTGTCTTCGACGGCCCCCGTTCCCTTCGGGGTCGCCACTCCATACACACGGGGACCGGCGCACCGGCAGATCAGCGCTTGGCGATGACCACGTGCGTCGCCTTCGCCGTCGCGGTGTGTTCAGTCCGCTCGTAGCCCAACGACGGCAGGTCGATACCCGTCAGCAGGTGCTCACCGGCGCCCAACAAAACGGGTGAGATCGCGAGGTGCATCTCGTCGATCAGTCCAGCTTCGAGATACTGCCTGATCGTGCTGACGCCGCCGCCGACAAGAATGTCGCGCCCACCTGCGGCTTCGCGCGCCTGTTCGAGCGCTGACTGAACGCCGTCTGTTACGAAGTAGAACGTCGTGCCACCATCCATCTCAATCGGGCCATGCGTGTAGTGCGTGAGGACGAACACGGGCACGTGGTACGGTGGGTTGTCACCCCACCAGCCCTTCCAGCTTTCGTCTGTCCACGGACCGCGGACCGGACCGAACATGTTCCGACCCATGATCCACGCCCCGACATTCGCGAATCCTCGCGCAGCGAGATCGTCATCAATACCGGACGTGCCGTCCTCTCCGCCGTGCATGCGCTGAAAAGTGCGCGTCGGGACGAACCACTCGTGTAGCCCTTCGCCTCCGGAACCGAGCGGCTGCTCGACGCTCTGGTCAGCGCCGGCACCGTATCCATCCAGTGAAATCGAAAATGATGTCACGCGGACCTTCGTCATCCAACACCTCTTCATCAGCTTCGGCTGCCAGATCACCACAATCGATCCTACACGCACACGGGCCTTTGCCTCATCGCAGGCCGCATCCGCGTCGGAGGTACGGCGACACTTGCAGCGGGAAGCACCGGGACGACCGTCATGCGCCATCGGCGTATGCGGGGGTCGTCAGGCTCGCCGGAGTGTTGCTGGTAGCCCGAATCCCTTCGGGGTCGCCAGCCTCTTCTCGCAGCAACGAAGCTTCACGGCGCTGTTTGCCTGGACTTGCTGAGTTAATCAGCAAGCCAACGGCCGTCCACCATCACTGAGCGATCGTCGTCCTCCTCCCGCCAGGCATGAATCGTACGTGGCGTGAGCCGGATATAGATGTTCCTGCCTGAACGTCTGGCATCGAACCCAGCTGCCTCGGTGTGTGCATCAGCTAATGCATCGTCCGCGTCAGTCTCGACGAACTCCAACGTCCCCTCGATGATGACAACGTCTCTCGTGGGCGGCAACGCCATGCGGGCAACGCCTGCACGACGAAGGTTCCGAGCGGTCTTGCTTCGCTTCGGGGTGGCCAACGTTAGGCGAGAGCCGTCCCAGAAAAAGGACAGCGGGATCAAGTACGCATCGCCTTGTTCGCTCGCTGACGCAACCCAGATGTCTTTTTCCGTACCGGGCACCATGCGCAGCTGCTCCAGCACATCTGCCTTCCGCTGTGCAGGGCTTCTCATGCTTCCACCGATTTTTCTGTACTGGCACTCACTCTCAGCCGGAGTTTGACAGCCGCCATTGTAGGCTATGCCCGAGAGGGTGTTGAGCAGAACCACCGTGATGCCCCGGTGCTTCAGCCTCGGTCAATCTTGGGCCGTTGTGTCTTCGACGGCCCCGTTCCCTTCGGGGTCGCCAGCTTCATACTCCGCCCGAGCACCTTCAAAGTCGCTACCACCTCAATCGATCGTCGGTTCATTCGCCGTCGGGCCAGTGCGCCGCGCATACCAGCCGGGCGCGAATGCGATGCTGGCGAGGGACAACAGCACGATCACGCCACCACCGACCGGGAAGAGCCCAATTCCAATAATGAGTGCAACGCAGAGTCCAGCGACACGCTTGAGCTTCGCGCGAACACGGTCGCCGCCAACGCGATTAAGGCCATCAAGGCGAGCATGAAACTCACCACGTAGATGGTGCCGAGGGCATCCATGCCAAGTCCGTCTGCGACGGCGTTGACGAGGCCAACGACCACCGCCGCTGCCGCAGCGAGGTGGGCAATCTTCCGGACGACTTCGATCCGTCGTGGAGCCGCGACCGCGCGTAAGCGTCACTAGGGCGGAATGGTGGCGGTGAACGATCCCCGACGACGGGCGAACTCGTGACGCGCCCAGCAGGCTGAACAACGAGGCACTGAACGGCTAACGAGGCACGACTACCAGACCGGTCATGAGGGGCCTGTACGTCCCTCGAGTGTTGGTCGGGTCTTGGGCAATCCAGAACCAACCGCGGACGGTCCGGAGATCCGCCGGTGCATCATCAAGATGCATAAGTACGTAGTCCGGCGCTGAACCCAACCCTCCGGGAATGGGCGTGCCCTGATCGTTGTAATTCTGGAGTGGGTTGCTGTTTGCCGCGATGACTTTTCCGGCCGCGTCGTATCCGGCGATGCAGGCATTGAGGTTGAAATACTCGACGCCAGATTCATTCCTGATGTCCATGCGGAGAGTAGCCCGCCCCTGGCTGAACGACGCGCTCGTGCCGAGCAGCCGGATGCGTGGGTCAGGGAGGCCAGCGTCGGAAGCGGTCCCCCCGACCATGCGGACATCGAACGAAGCCGACGGCGGCAGATTCGGACTGTCGAAACAGATGTCGAAGAACGTCTGGCTGTGCGGAGGTAGTTCGGGTGGGCATAGCGGAGCGTCCTGCTCCGCAATCACGCTTCCGTCGCTGCGCAGGAGCCGGCCATGAATACGCATCGAGTGGCCCTGGATCTCGGTGTCGTTGTAGATCTCGCCATAGATGTGCGTATAGCCGTCAGCATCAACGCGAACGCTCGTATTCTCAACGCAGCGAGCGCCCAACGCTGCCATAGCAATCAGGGCCAAGATTCCTAGCATTGCGGCACGCCGGACTGTCACTGACGAACTCCTTCATCGACGTCGAGAAGGCGCATGGGGCGTCGATGGGCCCTCGCGTTGGTCGGCTGTTTTGAGCTTGGTCACCGAGAGGATAGTCGATTGATCGATGCGACGCTTGGGGCGGCTTGCGCTAGGCGGTCAGCCCAATACCCTTTGCGCCAGCGCCCGCGTGATGCCGAGCGAACGCTCGTGGTCGATTGGCAGGTCCCAATTGCCGATGAACCGCAGCAGTTCTTCCTTCGTCTCGACGATGCGTTGCTTTGGGTCGTCGAGGTCGCCCCGGAAGCTCGGCTTCATCGGGTCCTCGCCGTTGAACTCCTCGAAGTACTCAGCAGCCACGGTCTCGACGGCGACGAGTTGCGTCCAGTACGACGCCAGCGCCTCACGTATGATGTACGCCACCACGCGCGCGGTCTCCTCGGTCCCATTGGGTTCGTCAGGTAGGTCGCAGTCAGGTCGAAGGGGAGCGTGAACTGGCAGCCCCCGCGTGTGATCTTCCGGACGAGATCGCGGTTCCGCCGCAGTGCCGCGACCTCGTCGGCGTCCTCGTCGGGATACACGACGTAGCCGCCGAGGCGCGGCTTGCTCTTCCGCTTTCCGCGTTCGCTCTTGGTGATCGGTTCGGGCATGCCTCGTCGAGGTAGTTGCCCAAGATCCACAGGTCGCCGGCATGCCGGTGTGTTTCCTCAAGCCAGTTCAGCCGCAGCTCTGCCTGGGTCACCTGTTCCTTCAGAATCCGCACGCAGTCCGCCAGTTCGCCGTTGACGAAGCGGATGATCGCCATCAACCGCTCGAACTCTCGCTCGATGCCCGCTGGCACCGGCTGCTCGTAGGGATCGGTCGTCACGCCGTCCTTGAAGTCGTGCAGAAACAGCATCGCCCGCTCGTGGGCGCGAAGCGCAGGCATCAATCGGTCGAGCCCGCCTGTCTGCCGTCGTCATCGCCTCTTCTCCAGCCGCGGACCAAGGGCGCCCTCCACGCGCGACAGCCGCTCCTCCAGCTCGCCGACTTTCTAACAGCTTGGTCGCCGTCTGCGCCAGGTAGGCGAGCGTGCGGGCGCGAGCGACCTGCGCTTCGGTTTCTTGCCCTCGACCCAGCCGTAGAAGCAGGCTCGTGCTGCCAGAGGTAGTGGCTGTGCGTCAGCACGCCGTGTTCCTTCGCCCAGATTATCTGCTGGTGCACGAGCAGCCCCGCCTGCTTCCAGGCTTCCTCGACGAGCGCCTGCCTGCGGCGCGTGCCACTGGTAGATCGCGGCGTTCGGGACCAGGTGCGGCAGCGCGGCTTTGAGGAACTTTGTGAAGAACTCGACCGCCGCCTCCGGGTCGGTGTAGTCGTCCCAGTGCTTGTCCTTGGTCTTGCGGCTGTTCGTCTTGCTCTGCGGATGGTTGCCGCCCTGGTAGTCCACGAGATACGGCGGGTCCGTCGCCATGAGTGAAGCCTTCGCCCCGTCGAACAAGCGCTCCACCGCGCCCGTGTCGGTGCTGTCGCCAATCAGGAGCCGGTGGTCGCCCATGGCCCACAGCTCGCCACGTTGGGCGCGCGGGGCGGAGCGGGCGGCGTCCAGCGCCTGGTCGAGGTCGAACGCTTCGACCTGCTCCTTCTTCTCCCGCACGTCCAGAGACCGCAGCAGCTTGTCCAACTCGTCCTCGCTGAAGCCCGAGATCGTGAGATCGACGGACTCGATCGTCGAAAGGTCCGCGACCATGCGCGCAAGCAGCTCCTCATCCCACGTGCCGCTAATTCGGTTCAGCGCCAAATTCAAGACGCGCGCCTGCTCATGCGTCAGGTCGAGGTAGATGACCGGCACGTGGGGTGATCCCAGTCGCCGTGCGGCGAGCAGCCGCTGGTGGCCGCCGACCACGCTGTTGTCCTCGCGCCGCGCCAGCATCGGCTGCACGAAGCCCTACTCGCGCAGGCTGCGCGTCAGCGCCTCCAGTTCGTCGTCGGAGATCCGCCGCGGGTTGGCTGGGTCCGGCTTCAGGTCGTCGATCGCGACGTGCTCGATCTGCATCACTGTGGTGTTCATGGTGATGACCTCAACATCTCCCGCGGATCGGGCTCTGCCAGCCGTCTGCGGTACTCCTCGATGCTCTCGACCTGGCGTTGCGCCTCCCGTGGGTCAGGCGGCCGCTCGTGCACGATGCCCGCACGCAGGCGCGCGGTCGGTGACAGGCCAAGTTGCCGCGCCAACTCGGTGACGGACTCGTCGGCGTCGCGCCGCAGCAGCCAGATCGGATTCCTCACCAAGTTGTTTTTTTGGCCGCCAATCAGGATCCCGGACTTCTGCAGCATCCCCTCCAGCTCCACCCAGTCCGACCATGCCGTGCAGTAGCGGATGAGCAGCGCCCGGTCGATCATCGCCAGGGCGCCCATGTCCTCCAGTCTGCGGCACGACCCGCCGCCATTCGGCCTTCGCCTCCGCCGCGAGGTCAGGCGGCATCTTCGGGCGCGCGACCTGGATGCTGTGGGCGCTCGTCCGCCGGCGGTTGCGGCGACGCGCGCACGGCTTCGGCAGCGGTCCCGGTCACCCATCACGCGCCTCGGGATACGATCCGGAAAAACCCGTACGGACAAAGAGGCGGGTTGCAGAGCGCCTTCCGGATCGAAATCGTTTTGACTTCATTTCGGGGCGCCCCCGCTCACCATCCGCTCCTCGCAACGCACGATTCGGTCATAGCGTCCGCTCATCGCTGGTTTTTCATCAGTCTGCCTCAGCGCGTCTCCACGGCACTCGTCGCACAGGTTGCTGGCGGGTTTCTCGGGAACACGTGAGCACCGCTTGCACTGCGGGGTTCCCACCGCATTCGGGGTTGTCCCCCGCACGTCCCCCGCACCATTTGGGCACCGTCTTTGAATCTACGTGCGGGGGTTGCGGGTATTGCGGGGTTGAATTGCTACCCTCTGCGCACGCATCGATCTCGACGGCCGTCGCATACATGCGTTTGCTCAGGTCGGATCTGACCCCGCATTACCCGCATCTCCCGCATCCGAATCTGAAATGGGGCCGTTTTTCTGCGGGGTTGATGCGGGGGTGCCGTCGACTTGAGCGTTGTCCCCCGCATCCGGTGGTGCCGCTTGGGCAAGCTCGACGTAGCGGGCGGTCTTCGAGTGGCCGTCCCCCTGCTGCGCCTGGCGGATGAACAGATGCTCGAAGCGGTTGTCGCGGCGCGATGCGAGCGCCTTGCCCAGCTTCGTCCGGATCGTCTTGCCGTCCGCGCCTTCCTTGATGCCGTCGAACCACGGCGTCAGCGTCTCCTCGGCGATCGGCTGAAGGTCGGCAACTTTGACTGGCGCAGCACCGTGTTCGCCCCACGACGAAGAAGTGAACGCGCGCCACTCCTCGCTGTCGGCGTCTCCGCGGCGATAGAGTTCCGGGCGGTTCTCCAGGAACCCGGAGATGCCGGCTGTTTCAAGGATGCCACCGAGCACACGGCACCAGGACTCGTACGAGCCCATCGGCTGCCCCGTCCAGTCGGGCCGCCCGCGCGCCAGCCAGTGCCGCACCAGCACGAGACACGCCCAGATCACGTCGTGACGATGCCGCTTGAGCCAGCAGACGAGATCAGGGTGTCGGTACGTGCGGCCTTCCCACGGACGGTCAGTCTTCGCGTCGATCCGGATCGACCCGGCACGGCGCGTGATCTCGTCGCTGAGCGGCAGGTTGTTGCCCGTCACGAGGAAGAGCGTACCGGTAACGTCACAGTCCGCGAGAAACCAAGCACCGATCGGTCCAGACGGACGCGGTCAGCAGCGCCGCCAGCGACCCGGAGTCCAGGCGACGACGCACGTTGTCGAGCAGGACGACGCCGGCGCCCTCCATCAACTTTGTCGTGACGCGCTTCCGGAACTCCTCCTCGTTCTTCGTATCGGCCATCACGGCAACGTCGTAGCCCGTCGTGACGATCGATACGCACGTCGCGAGGAGACCCTTCCCGTTCCCCGCCTTCGGAGCGTCCAGCGCAAACAGCGGCACAGGGCTTTGAATCAGATCTCGCACCATCGGCGTGATCAGTGCGGCGACCATGTTGGCAAGAGAGGCGCGCTCGTCCGCCCAAGGGAAGTCGCCGAACAGATCGTCACCCAGCCGCATGCGGGCGACGCGCAGGTCCGTGGCGTCCGGATCGGTTGGCACGTCGGGTACCGGCTGGCCGACAAGTTCGTAGTAGAGGCCCGTCGTGCGCTGATAGCCAATGCTCGTCTGAAGTTCTCCCGCTGATGTGAAGACAGGCGACGCGATGATCCCTCGAAGCGGCGGCAATGGGATCTCCAGCGCCTCCATGTCCTCGACGACGTCGCGTGGCGGGCGCGCGGGCTGTTCGTCGGCCTTCGTGCGCTTGATGAAGTCCGCGCATCGGTCGAGGCGCCCAGACAACCCTGTCGTGCCGAGGTGCTTGATCACCGCGCCGCCCTCGTCCGGCTTGGCGATCTCCACCACCACGTTGCCATGGCGGAAGAAGCGGACGGGATTGTTCGCCGCAATCAGCGCACTCCAAGCATCGAAGGCGATGTCGCGTCGATGACGGCCGGAAACGATGATTTTCAGTCGTGCGTGGCCGGGCGCTATCTGATCGTTCGAAAGACGGGGGACGCTTAGGCCAAGCGCCGCCTTCCAGTCGTGCCAGGTCTTGCCTTGGCCTTCGGGATGGAAACAGTGTCCGGCGTAGGGTCCGTCGGGAAGCTTCTCTGTCCGACACCGCACTCGAAAGGGCGTCCGTCATCGTGAAAGACACATGGCTGGATGTGGTACCAGGTCACGCCGTGCGCATCGGGAGCCTGCTCTCGGTACTCAATTCCCGCCGACCCGAGCATGTCACCCAGATCGCTTGTGCGAGGTACGACAAAGAGCCGACTTCGGGGCCGACCGACCGGGCACGATCTGCTCGAGTTGCTGGCTCGTCACCGCGACCAACGAGTCAGGAACCGAGACCACTCCCGAACGCCGATGCGGTCGGTCGAGCGTCGCGTCGCCCTTCATCTTTTCGTACCGATGACCGCGAGAACGCGCGGCGTTGAACACGCTCGTGTCGACGTGCGCAGCGTCTGTGTTGAAGCGCTCTGCCAACGATTCGAGGACAGCTTTGACGAGCGACATCGCAGCAGAGTCGTTGGGAAGGTCGACGCGGTACAACGCGTAGAACCCGTTCCCGGACATGCAGATGACCGGTTCCGGCCAACCAGCGCCCGTCAGAAATGCCACCACCTCACGGAGCAAGGCTTGAGCCGAGTCGCGCTCTTCAGCCGTGCTGCTGATTCCGCTCGCGCGCGTCGGGTCAACGTCGATGAAGAGGAATTCACGTCGCACCACATCGCTGTCGGCAGACGCAGCGGTCGCCCGCGGCTCAATCCGATTCACGGCTCGGGCCAACAGCGATCGGTGTAGACAGGAAGCGCGTGATGTCATCGGCTTCGTCGCGTCGCGTCTCGACGAACATTGTTCATCCATTACGGATGCCCACTCGCAGGGCGGCGACATCGCATCCCCGCGGGCGGTCGCTATCACGCCGGCGGAGGGGTTCGACGCGCTTCAGCCCATCTTCTTCAAGCTCAATGAACTTTTCGGCGCAGATCCAGCGCGGCTCATCACGCGTCCTCGCGAACGTTATGACGAGTGGGTTCCTGTAAGCCTCGACCGCGGGAGCGATAACGCTAGAGCGATCCGGCCAACCACTGCCGCGTGCGATGACAGGCGGCCAGGGCCGCCCGCCTGAATGGATGCGGCTCAACTTCCAGACACGCCCTGGAACAAGCGCCGTGCACGCCTGAGTCCGAAGCTTACGCGCGACGAGACTGGCAACCCCGTCGGCGGATACCGCCCAACGCCTGCAGAGCTCACTGTCGACCGCTGTCTTCCCGAATTCGACGCATGAATGTAGGCGCGGCCATCCAGCCACTCCGGCTCTTCCCAGTGCCCTTCGTCGCACGCCGGACACAGCGCGGTCCGCGACGGCTGGATCTCGTGGATGATCTCTTCAGCCAAGAACACGTCAAGAAAAGGTTCGCGCCACGACTCCATTTCGTCAGGGCGAAGAATGGCCGCTCGCGCGTCCGTGGCGTCGGCACGAACCAGAAGATCGCGGATCACGTCCTGCATCAAGCAGTACGGGCGCGGGCGTCGGGTGAGGATTGAAACCCGCACCGGCATGTCACACACGGACGCCTGTCGGGGGGGGTGGCACCCGGCGTGCGCAGGTGATGCTCAGTCTCCTCGCCAACCACACGCAACTCTGCAAGGAGTTCAGCGGGAACCCATCGTTCACCAAGTGGCTGGCAAACAATATGTTCGGCGTCACGTATCAGCCACTGACTAACGGGTGACGGTTCACCCAATCGAGCGCTATCCCCACATAGTTATCAGTGCCGCGAAGGTCAACCAGAAGAAGGCGTTGACTGCTTTGTTCGCGTTCACGTGTTTGGCGCGGACGACGGCATCCCTCAGCGGTTGCAACCCGCCAAGCTGACAGGTCGGCCGCATGCTGGTCTCAACGAACGTTTAGCATGAACATACAGTGCGCCGGAACGCGTTTTGATCGTGACGATGAAGCGCGAAGTGGGCTCCGTGAACAGCAGGTGCAACCGTCATGGAAGGCAGAGCGCGACCGACGACCACCAATCGGACCCGTCTGGCTGATTGAAGCGCAAGGTTGGCTGGACGCATGTCGTCCATCAGCAGCGGCCAGATCATCGTCAACTGAGCCGCGTCCGAACTCGCCGGCCAAAGACCCTTCTCTCTACTCAGACCCGCCGCCAACCCTCAGGCGAACGCGTTAGTTCAACGGCTTTCTATCTGGCTTCGGCCCCTCGCGGCCCACTTGTCAAGCTAGATTCCCATCGATGCTGCTTCCGTCTTTGCGCGATGGTGATACACTCGCCTGAACCCCGCCGCGAAGCCGATGGGGGGACCGGCTGCACTTTCGACCTACCCTCTGCTCCCTGCGAGACGTTGCGAGTCGCCTCAGCTCGCTGCGCCAGCGTGCCGCGCTAGCTGCCGCCATCCTCGTCGGCGTCGTAGCGAGCGCCTCATCGCCCGCTACTCTTGAGCCGGCGTCACTTCCTCTCATCCCGATCCCTCAGGCACGCTTCACGGTCACGCAAACCGTCGCCGGGAACGCGCATTCCTGCGCCCTTAACACCACAGGAGCGCTGCGCTGCTGGGGCGCGAACAACGTGGGGCAGCTCGGCGATTTCACGTCGGCGTCGCGCGAGCGTCCGGTACCGGTCGTCGGGTACGAAACCGGCGGCGTCACCTTCGTGTCGTCGACATCCGACCACACGTGCGCCGTCCTGGCCGATACCAGCCTGAAATGCTGGGGAGGAAACGCCTACGGTCAGGTCGGAAATGGCACGAGCGGAAACGCGTGGCTCGGCGCCGTCCCTGTGTGCGAAACCGGCAGCGGGTTCTTCTGCACCGGCGGCAACGAACTGATCGGCATCGCCAGCGTCGCCACCGGTGACCGCCACACCTGTGCGCTCATGCTCAGCGGGGGCGTCAAATGCTGGGGCGATAGCTTCTTCGGGCAGATCGGGGACGGCATCAGCGGAACCGCAGCCGGCAGCACGTTGCCTGTGGATGTGCCGGGGCTGTCGTCCGGCGTCACACACATTAGCGCCGGCGGATTCAACACCTGCGCCATCCTCACCGGCGGCGCGTTGAAGTGCTGGGGAAACAACTACAACGGCCAGCTCGGCATTGGTACCTTCCCGAACGCCCCGCTCGCGGCCGGAGAAACGTGTCCATCCGCGCCAGAACCAGGCGCGAAATGCCTGTCACGCCCGGCCGACGTCACCGGGTTGAGCAGCGGCGCGGCAGAGGTCGCCGTGTTCGACACGACGTGCGCGCGAACAACCGGGGGCGCGGCGAAGTGCTGGGGCTATAACGGCAACGGCGAAGTGGGGTCTGGCGCAGTGACACCCGCGAACCCGGGCGTGCCGATTGGAGTCCCGCCGAATCATCCAGTTGCCATGCCGACAGACGTAGTCGGACTCACCTCCGGCGTCGATGCCATTGCACAGTCCTGCGCGCTGCTCGCGACAGGCGCGGCGCAATGCTGGGGCGATAATTTCCTCGGTCAGCTTGGCGATGGCTCGTTCACTAACAGCGCCACACCGGTTGATGTGACCGGACTTCCCGGCCCCGCCGCGACGGCGCCGTCGGGTGGCGCTCATCGCTGCATCGTGCTCTCCGACGGGCTGGAAATGTGTTGGGGAAGCAACTCCTCCGGACAGCTCGGCGCGCCCAGCGATATCTGCTACCCCGGATTCCTCAACATCGCCTGCAGCGCATCGCCGCTTGAGGTGCTGTTTGGCTTCGTCGTCAACACTACCAGCGACGCGTCGGATGCCGGCGTCAACGACCGCATATGCGACACGCTGCCGGCCACCCCCGGGAGGCAATGCTCGCTGAGAGCCGCGATCGAGCAGGGCAACGCCATCGCCGGCACCGACTACATCCTGTTCGACATCGGCAGCGGGGTGAGGACGATTAGCCCCGCATCGTTGCTGCCCGAACTCGTGAGCACGACGCTGATCGATGGGCGCACGCAGGGCGGCTACGCCGGCAAGCCGCTGATCGAGATCGACGGAACCATCGCCGGCCCCGCAGCGAACGGCCTCGTCCTGATGGCGCGCGGAAGTACCGTGCGCGGACTCGCGATCAACCGGTTCCAGCTCAACGGCCTGTGGTTGCTCGGCGAGGGCGAACATCTCGTCGAAGCGAACTACATAGGTCTCGACCCCACCGGCGAGCTCGATCAGGGCAACGCCCAATCCGGCATCCGCATCGATTCGCCCGACAACGTGGTTGGCCTCTCTGCGGCAGCCTTCGCTGCGGAAGCGCGCAACGTGATCTCGGGCAACGGGATGGATGGCATCGCCATCTTTGGAGCCTTCGCGAAGAACAACCTCGTGCGCGGCAACTTCATCGGCACCGATGATGACGCCGAGACGGCGATCGCTAACGCTGGCGATGGTGTGGCGATCAGCGGCGCCTCCGAAAACGAGATCGGGCATCACGACGGCGGGATCGCCACGCGGAGCGTGATCGCCGGCAACACGAGAAACGGCATCTCGATTGTGGGCGCGAGCGCCGTCCTCAACCGGATCCGCGGCAACCACATCGGCATTACCGATGTGGGCAACACCGCGCTGGGCAACGGCGACAACGGCATCGACGTGCAAAGCCCATTCAACGTCATCGGCGGAACCGCCGCGGATCATCGCAACGTGATCGGTGGCAACGGCGAGGACGGCCTTCTCCTGCACAACGCCGCCGATCAGAATCAGATCCTCGGCAACCGCATCGGCGTCGGCGTGTCCTCGGAACTGCCACCGCTGCCCAACGGCAGCGGCATCCTCATCTCCGATGCCGAACAGAACATCATCGGCGGCGCTCAGGACGGTGCCGGCAACCTCCTCGCCGGCAACACCAACTTTGGCCTCGCGATCATCGGCACCGACGCGATCCGCAACCAGGTCTCCGGCAACGATATCGGCTGGGCGGCCGGCGATACCGTCGGGAACGGCCTGGGTGGCGTTCTGATTCACGACGGATCTGCCAATATCATCGGCGGTCTTCAAGGCGTCGAACCGGGCGGCACGTGCCAGGGAGACTGCAACAGCATCAGCGACAACGGCGGCGCCGGCGTGATCGTAACTGGGGATGCCGCCACAAACCGCATCCGTGGCAACTCGATCTTCCGCAACGCCGGTCTCGGCATCGACCTCGGCCGCGACGGCATCACGTGGGGGGATCCCGGCGATCTCGATGTCGGTCCGAACGCGCTGTTCAACGCGCCGGAGATCGTCAGCGTCACGTTCTCGGCAAGCACCGTGACGTTCACGGGCACACTCGATACCCAGAACCCCGCGGCCGCCTTCGTTGATGTCTACGCATCCAGCTTCCTCGGCGCTGGCGGGCTCACGGAAGGAACGCGCTACGTCGGATCGACCTCGCCGGACGCCAACGGCAACTGGACCCTGACGACTTCCGTCACCCTGTCGGATAGCGACTACTACACGGCAACGGCGAGCGGGCAGTTCGGTCCGACATCGGAATTCTCTCATTGCGTCGATCCCGACGGCGATGGCAGCCCTGATTCCGACGGCGATGGCCTGTGCGACACCTGGGAGACCCTGGGCATCGACTTCGACGGCGACGAGGTGATCGACCTTCAGTTGTATGACCTCGATCAGGATGGCACGGTGCAGGCCGGAGAGCGGGCCGATCCCATGCACAAGGACCTCTTCGTCGAAGCGGACTGGATGGCCCAACACCAGCCGAACTCGCAGGCGCTTGCCGCCGCCGTCGCATCTTTCGCAGCGGCCCCCGTCGCGAATCCGGATGGCACCACCGGGATCCGGCTGCACGTCCAGCGCGATGAGTTGGCCGCGGCGCACGCCAGCCTTCTCGCGTTCACGCCTTGCACCAGCGCGGCCGCCGCTGGAAGCGCCGACTTCGATTCGATCAAGTCGGCCAGCTTCGGCACAGCCGCCGAGCGCGGGAATCCGAAAGTCCTTGGCGCGAAACGTCTGGTCACCCGTTACGCGCTCTTCGCGCACAGCCTGCAAGGCCGAGGCAGCACATCCGGATGCGCGGAACTTCCCGGCAACGACTTTGTCGTCACCCTCGGTGGCTGGAGTACCGTCGGCGGTCACGCGGTCGGCAGCCCGGATCAGCAGGCCGGGACGTTCATGCACGAGATGGGGCACACCCTCGACCTGCGCCACGGCGGCGCCACCAGCGTCAACTGCAAGCCCAATTACATCAGCGTGATGAGCTACTCTCGCCAGTTCAGCAGCCCGACCGGGCGAACGCTCGACTACTCTCGCCTGGCGTTACCGGCACTCAACGAAAACAGCCTGGACGAAAGCGCCGGCATCTCGGGCCTCCCCGGCGAGATCACGGTCTACGGCCCCATCGACCCGATCGGCCCGCCCGGCGTCCCTGCACCATCCCTGGGCATAATGACCGGCGGCGCCTGGGTGGTGGTCGTGCCCACCGACGACCCGATCGACTGGAACTTCGATGGCGATACGTCTGACACTGGCGTTGCAAGCGACATCAACCGGATTCGCCTCGGCGGAGGCGGCTGCGGGTTTGAACTTGACTCGGACGCGGACGGCACCAACGACGCGGAAGTCCTCAGCACCCTGGGCGGCCACGACGACTGGTCAAACATCCGGTACAACTTCCGCCACAGCCCCGACTTCGCCGATGGCGTGCATCAGACACACGACGAGGATGTCGAGGAGATCACCTTCGAGGAGGCAGCGTCGCTCAGTCCTGACACCGACGGCGACGCCCTCGTGGATCTGCTCGACAATTGCCCCAACATCGCCAACCCCGGACAAGAAGACGCCGATGACGACTTCGAGGGCGATGCTTGCGAAGCCGTGACGCCAACGCCGACGGATACCCCGACGGATACGCCGACACTGACGCCAACACCAACCGCCGTCCCCACGGATACCTCGACGCCCACCAACACTCCGACGGCGAGCAACACCCCCACGCCTACGTCCACGCCGAGCAACGGGGTGTTCGTTGTTAACAGCACCGTCGACGCCGTCGACGCCGCGCCGGGCAACGGCGTGTGTGCTTCTGCGGCGGGCGAGTGCACGTTGCGAGCAGCGGTTATGGAGGCAAACCGGGGCGCAGGCGCCACGCGTGTGATCACCGTCCCAGCAGGCACCTACCGACTCACGCTCGGGCCAAACGATCCCGAAGGTGACTTCGCCGAGGACCGCGGCGACCTCGATCTTGGCGGGAGCAAGCAGTTCACCATCATCGGCGCGGGCATCGATCAGACGATCGTCGATGCCACGGGCTTCTCGCGCGTGTTCGACGTGCGCGGCGGGGCAGAGCTCCGCGGCATGACGCTGCAGAACTCCGGCGCGCAAGGCATCATCCACCGGCAGAGCGACCACGGGTTACCGATGACGCTCGACCGCGTCCGCGTCACGGGGATCACAGGCGGCGGCTCGGCGGCCGTGTTGAGCCTGGGCCTGGTCATCGTCAAGGACAGCCGCGTCGAGAACAACGCGGGCGGCGGCTTTGGCCTTTTCTTCACCAACGCGCAGGCCCGGCTCGAGTTGTACGACAGCACCGTCTCAGGGCACGGCGATACGGGCATTCGCCTCGACCAGAATAAGTCGGCGCTGATTGTCCGCAGCACGATCTCTGACAACGAATCGAGCGGTGACGGCGGCGGCATTTACAACATCGGCAGCACCGTGACGATCATCGACAGCACGATCAGCGGCAACCGCGCCAGCGGGCGCGGCGGCGGCCTGGCCAACCTGGGCACCTCGACGATCACCAACAGCACGTTCAGCGGTAATAGCGCCGGCATGGACGGCGGCGCCATCTTCAACGACTACTCCGCCGTCATGACGCTCAGCGACTCTACCGTCGTTGCCAACCTCGCCGACGCCGACGGCAATGGCACGGGCGATGGCGGAGGCCTCACGAGTCCCGCGGCAGGTTCCGTCACGCGGACGATCATCGACGCGAACGGTGATGCGGCGGGAGAAACACCCGACTGCGCGGGCGTATTCACGTCGGGAGGCAACAACCTGATCGGCGATAGCGCCGGATGCGTGCTGGTCGGAGACGCGGGTTCGAGCGTCCTCGGGACTCCGGCGGGCCTATTTGCGCTCGCCGATAACGGCGGGCCAACGCACACGCACGCCCTGGCTCCCGCGAGCGCAGCGCTCGATGCCGCGGGAGATGGCTGTCCGCCGGCGGACCAGCGCGGCGCCACGCGCCCGCAGGGGGCGGCCTGCGACATCGGCGCTTACGAGCGCGATGCCGGCGCACCCGACGTCGCCGATCCTCCGGCTCTTCCGGCGCCAGCCTCACCCGGCGTGATCGCCGTGAACGACTTCGCGGATTCGCCTGACGCCGCGCTCAACGGCGTCTGCGCGGACGCGACCGGCGTCTGCACCCTGCGCGCCGCTATCATGGAGGCGAACTTCCAGGCAGGACCGCAGGTCATCGACCTCCGCGCAGGCACGTTCCTGCTGAGCCGCCCCACTACCGAAAACTTCACGGTGAACGCGTCCGTTGGCGACCTGGATGTCGTCGACGACCTGTTGGTCCGTGGCGCAGGATCGGGGCAGACGATCATAGACGGCGGCGCTCTCGACCACATCTTCGGCGTCGCCGGGCCGAACGCGGTGCCCTCCATCCCGCAGGCAGTCATGTTTGAACTGCAGGGCGTCTCCGTTGTGAATGGCGCACCGCACAACCGGGCACCGAACTGCCCATGCCCGGGCCTGCTGGAGCACGTCGGCCCGGCCAACGGCGGCGGAGGCATTCAGGCGGAATTGACGTCGGTGGTGTCGCTTGTAGACGTGATCGTGAGTGACAACGTCGGCTGGGGGATAAGCGGCGGGACGATTATCGTTCGAAACAGCGAGGTCAGCAACAACACCCACCAGGGGATCATCGGTACATACAGCACTCTCGGCGTGAGCTTCTCGATCGTGGACAGCACCGTCTCGAACAATGGGCTTGCCGGTATCGCGTTTAGCAGCTTCGGCTCGAACTCTGCCTTTGTGCGTTCTCGCATCGAAGGGAACGGGGCTTCAGGGATCTCGCTGACCGGATCCGGGACAGCGTATGTCGTCGACAGCACCATCGCCAACAACTCAGGACAGTCCGGCGGCGGCATCAACAGTAACGTCAACCTCGTGATTAGCGGCAGCACGATTAGCGGCAACACCGCGCCAACGCCGTTTTCCGGGTTCGGCGGCGGCATTGCCAGTGCTGGCAGCCTCACTATCTTGAACTCCACCATCAGCGGCAACTCGACGTCGGGCGACGGAGGCGGTCTCAGCGTGAGCACGACCGCGCCCGCGACCGCCGAGCTGATCAACGTCACGATCACCGGCAACAGCGCCGACAGCGACGCCGACGGCCAGGGGAACGGCGGCGGCATCCGCCACGGCGGCAACCGAACGACCATGCGCAACGTCCTCATCGGCGGCAACCGCGACCTCAGCGCGCCCGCATCCGACCCCGACGACGACCTGAACGCCCCGGATTGCGCCGCATCGTTCCAGAGCATTACGTCCGCGGGCCACAACTTGATCGCCGATCCCAAGGAGTGCTTCCGCCTCGGCGACGCCGACTCCGATATCACCGGCGTCGACGCTCAGCTCGGGCCGCTCGCCGACAACGGCGGACGCACCGAGACGCACTCGTTGCTCGCGGAAAGCCCCGCGGTTGACGCGGGAGCGAACGTTGGGTGCCCGGCGATCGACCAACGCGGCGTCTCGCGGCCCCAGGGCAGTTCGTGCGACATCGGTGCGTTCGAAGCTGATGGCGTATTTGCCCCCACTGCTACCGCGACGCCCCCGGCAACTGCGACAAGCACGGCGTCGCCCACCGCGACCGAGACCGCAGTCCCCACCGCGACCGAGACGCCTGAGCCGACCAACACGGCTACACCGACGCCAACAAACACGGGCGTACCGACCGCCACAGACACCGCGACCCCGACCGCAACGAACACGGTGATAGCCACGGCCACCAACACGTCGACACCCGCGGCGACGGACACGGCGATAGCGACCGCGACGAACACGCCCACGCCGACGGCGACGAACACGGCGAGCGCCACGCCATCGGGCACGCTTACGCCCACGTCTACCGCCACGTTCACGTGGACGCCCAGCCCGACTGCTTCGCCGACGGAGATTCCCTCCGTCACGCCCATGCCTACCGTTGCCGCGGCGAGCGCGACGCCCACGCGTATGACGACGATGGCGCCCGGGCGCACGGCCACTCCTCGCGGCACTCAGACGGCGACACGTACGAGGACAGCCGTGCCCACGGCGACGAATACGCCGAAGCCGAAGGCAACGAAGACGACGACCCGCACGAAGACAGCCGTGCCCACGGCGACGAATACGCCGAAGCCGAAGGCAACGAAGACGATCTCTGGCACGAGCACGCCGAGGCCGAACGATCAAAAGTGCGCCGACGTAACGGGCGATGGTCGCGTAACGCTGAAGGACGTGTTGCGCATCGTCGAGCGGCTCGGCTCCGGCGAGGACGAGAAGCGATACGCGCGGAAGTACGACATCAACGATGACCGCAAGATCACGGGGTTGGATGTCGCGCTCGCCGTGAAGCAGCTTGGCGAGCGCTGCCGGCAGTAGTGCGGCGTCGATGACCGCGCGTCTTCGGTTCGATCCGTCGCCGGCACGAACGTGATCGAACGAACGCCGAACAGGCGCCGTGCCAGGCGGGACGCGCTACGACGATGCGTCACGACGGAAGATGTTGCGGCCGAACTTGATGCGCTCGCCATCGTAGTATTCCACGGATAGTTTCCAGCATCTCAGCCTTCACCTGTTCTCTCGTTTTGGGATCGGCCTGTCGAGGCCCTTGCGCCAGCCGGGAACGCACCCTGGGCGAATTCGACGTACTCCTCGGGCGGTCCCTTCAGATCAGGGTGCGGAACACCATGTGGACATCGTGCCCGGTGTTCGCGATGCTGTTGTCGGCGCGTCCTAACCCCTACCCTCGCTCAGGTGAGTGGCGCGCCGTTTTTACGAACGCGGAACCCTCCATGCAGTCACTTACGATAAACGGCCAGCGGCTTGAATACGAGTTCGTCGGCGACGACCCTCTCGTCGTCCTTGTGAACAACCCCCTTGCCGTTGGCGGGGCAGCGACAGGCTGGCCGATCCGCTAGTCAAGGCGGGACGGCGCGTGCGGATCTTCGAAAACCACGGACCCGCCTCGGCATCAATCCTGGAGTTCACGGATGGCCTCGCCGGCCTACTCGATGCGCTTGAATTGCGATCCGCGTGCGTTTGGGGTTGGTCAGGCGGTGCCGTGATGCGCGTCATGATCTCGCCGGGCGCATCGTACTCTTGGCCACCACCGGAAGGTTCACGACTTTCTTCCGCGTGTTCAGTAAGGCATACAGAGACTCCCTCACTCTCGGCACCGAGGACGGCGCGAACATGAGATCCGTGCTGATGATGCGGGGCCAGATGATGCCTGGCATGATCTTCAACGACGCCGTCGTGGCGGCCGTCGCCGCTGGCGCATCGCCGCCCGAAGTGCACCGCCGGGCGTTCGGTGATACGGCATACGAACCGCGGCTGGATGCGCTCGCGACCATTGCGGCGCCAACTCTGGTCGTCGGGTTTGAACTGGGTCTCTTGATTCCGGCTACCCTTGGACGCGAGGTCGCAGATGTCATCAAGGGTTCCCGCTACGCTGAGATCGCCGGCGCCACGCATATGGCTCCTCTCACACATCCCAAGCAGATCATGGAACGAGCTCTGCCATTCCTGAACGTCAGGGATCGGGATGAGACGAAAATGGCGTTGGCGCCAGACTGATCGGCTCGCTAATCCGACACGATGGGTGGATGCTGCAGTCGTTCGAGTCATTTTCTTTACCTCAATCCGGACTGGGTCCGGCGTGACAACGACGTCGTCAACGCGATTGTCCTTCTTAGGGATTGTCATCGTCCTTCTTGGGCACGCAACAAAAGGGGCGTCACATGCGTACGCCACGATGTCGTCATAGTGGCCTGCAGGCTCTGCCTACCCTGGTCCGCGCCGTCGCCCTGCGCGGCGTCATCGTTGACACCCCTCTGGGACGCAATACCCACTGCAAATGAGACCGCAGGCCCATGGCAATGAGACCGCTACGGCGTAGCCTCACTTCGAGGGCGCTTTGCCCACGAGCAAACTATCAGGAGGAGATCCTATGAAGATGGTATGGGGACTGGTCGCCGCGGCGACCGTTCTGGTCGGCGGGCTTTCGTATTTTGCGGCCGGAGGCGAGGCGGGCGGCAGTTCGTCCCGCGATGGCTCAAGCGCGCGCGCCACGTTGCGTGATGCGAACCAGGCGGAGGTCGGGAAGGTGAAGCTCAAGCAACGGGGTGACGCGGTAGAGATCCGAATAGAGGTTGATGGATCGGTGACTCCCGGCTTCCACGGCTTTCACGTACACGCGACTGCTGCGTGCGTTGCGCCGTTTACCTCAGCCGGCGGGCACTACAACCCGAGCAGCGCTACGCACCGCGATCACGCAGGCGACCTGCCAGTCTTGTACGTCGACGCCGACGGCGAGGCTGAAGCGCGCTTCTCCACGGATCGCTTTGGGCTGAACGCTCTGTTCGACGCGGATGGAAGCGCGTTCATCCTGCACGCTGGCCCTGACAACTACGCGAACATCCCGACCGACCGCTACGACCCGGACCCCGACGCAACGACGCTTGCTACCGGCGATGCCGGTGGCCGCATCGCCTGCGGCATCATCGAAAAGCGCTGAGGTGATGGAGGTGCGAGTGCTTGACGACCATGGTGCAGCGGAAGATAGCTCCGCTGAGCGATCGTCGCGGGTGCTCGCCCCTCGTCCGATTGACCTGCCGAGCGGTGGCCTCGTGCGCCGCGTCCGACGCCTCACACGGATCGCCGCGCTCGCAGCCAGACACATGCCGCCCGTAGCCGCCCGCAAGCTTTTGCGGCGGCCGGGCGGCGCGGCGACAGCAGGTCGACGGATCTTCGACGGTCTAGGGGCTACCTACATCAAGTTCGGGCAGTTCATCGCGTCGGCTCCTGGCATCGTCGGCGATGAGGTGGCGGAGGAGTTCCGGGGTTGCCTCGATGCTGGGCCCGCGGTGCCATTTCGACACGTGCGCGCGCTCGTCGAGTCGGAGATGGGGTGCCCACTCGGTGACGTGTTCACTCATTTCGAGGAGACGCCACTGGCGGCCGCCTCCATCGCGGTCGTCCACCGTGCGACGTTGCTAGACGGCACCCCCGTCGCCGTGAAGGTGCTGCGGCCGGGCATCGAGCGCGCGGTTGCGACGGACCTCGCGATGATGGAGGCATGGGTGCGGTTCCTCGCGGCGCGAGGCATCGACCAGGCCTACAACATGGTGGGACTGGTAGTGGGTCTTAAGGCGCAAATCGCCGAGGAGTTGGACCTGGGCAACGAGGCACGCACGATGGACGCCTTCCGCGCGCTTTTCGCGGAGTTCGAGATGTCGCTCCTCGTCGTGCCGCAGGTCTATCACGCGCACTCCTCGCGGCGCGTCTTGACGATGGAACTCCTGGATGGAAAGCCGCTGGATGATCTGGGGCATGCACGGGCGCGCGGCGTAGACCCGGCGCCGCTGGTCCGCGAACTCCTGTCTGCCTGGGTCGTTTCGAGCCTTCGCGCCGGCGCGTTCCACGCGGATATCCACGCCGGCAATCTGCTGCTGCTCACCGATGGCCGGCTCGGCATGATCGACTGGGGGATCATCTCGCGGCTCGACGACGAGTCGCTGCTCATGTTCCGCGGCATATGCGAGGCGGCTGCGGGCCGTGAGGAAGCGTGGGATGACCTGACGGTGTTCATGATCCGCGCGAACGGTCCGAGCTTCTACGCGTTGGGGCTGAACGACGAGCAGATCCGTCGCTTCACGCGGGCCAACATGGAGCCAGTGCTCGTGTTGCCGTTGCGCGAGGTCAGCATGTCTTCGCTGCTCCTGACGGGTGACGACGTCGTGCGCCTCGCGACCGGTGAAGCGCCGACCCGGCGCTCCATCCGCCAAAAGCTGGCGGGAATGAGGGCGGCCGGACGTTCGTACCGCAGCGCCGTGCAGTCCGGCGCGTTCGAGACGCCGATGATGCGCATGGGGTTTCTGTCCATCAAGCAACTCGTCTACCTCGAACGCTACGGACGCATGTACATCCCGGACGAGACGCTCCTGGGAGACCGCGATTTCCTGCGGCGCGCGCTCGCCGAAAGCAAGACTTGACGTCAGCGAGGGCGGGGCGCGCAGAGAACAGGTGTATAGTCTGCCTACCATGAGCATCAACGTCCTCTGGCGGCACAAGCCTCTGACTGCGGTCGTGGTGGTGGTCGCGTCGGCGGCGCTGATTGAAGCGTTCTTGATCCCTGGCGCACTCCCGTTCGCCATCATCCTCACCGTGGCCTACGTGCTGATCCGGCTCGTCGCGACCCGCCTCTCCCGCGTCATCGCGCGGGTCCAGCTCAGCATCCGCTGGAAGATCGTCGCGGCGCTGAGCCTCATGGCGCTGCTGTTCGTAGCGGGCGCTGTGATCAACTTCGAGGCGATGGACTACATGCACGTCGAACTGCATGCGATCCTCGACCTCCAGCAAGAAGATCCGCAGCGTCTCACGGCCGCCGTTGAAGACCTGGAGCAGACGCAGCACGGATTCCTCTTCTCCTCCGCTCCGATGCTTGCCATCATCGGCGCCCTGGTCACGATCACCCTCGGCGCGGCAATCGCCATCTCCGTGATCGAGCCGTTGGAGAAGATGAAGCAGGCGATGCGGCGGATCGCGACCGGCGACTTCTCACAGCCCGTCGAGGTCAAGAGCCGTGACGAACTTGGCGAGCTTTCCGACCACATCAACCGCATGGCTGACGACTTGGCGCGCTTGCAGGCAGCAACGCTCGCCGAGGAGCGGTCGCGGGCGCTAAGGGATCAGATCATCCGGGTGACGGCAGCGCAGGAAGATGAGCGACGGCGCATATCTCGCGAGTTACACGACGGTCTCGGGCCCTCACTGGCGGTCACCGTCAACCGATTGCGTGCTTGCCAACCGCTGGTACGCAGCGATCCCCAGGCCGCAGAAGTTGAACTGGAAGACCTGAGCAAGACGGTGAGAGGACACATCCAGGATATTCGCCAACTGATCAACGGGCTCAGGCCGCTCACCATTGACCAACTGGGGCTCGTCGGCGCGACGCGGCAGCATCTCGAGCAATTCGCCAGTGAGACAGGTATCGAAGTGCTGTCGCTCCTGTCACCCGTGTCGCTTGATCCGTACGCCGAGGTGACGATCTTTCGTGTCCTCCAGGAGTCTCTAATCAACGTACAGCGACACGCAGGCGCCGATCACGTTGAAGTGCATCTGCGACAAACCGTTGACGGCGTCGAGCTCACGGTGCGGGACAATGGAAGCGGGTTCGACCAACGCCGCCACGGCACGCGAACTGATGCGGGCGTCGGCATCCTAGGGATGCGCGAGCGGGCCGAGATCACCGGCGGGCGTCTATGGATACGAAGCAGCCCGGGGAACGGCTGCGAGGTGAGGCTGACCGTGCCGAGCCGCCAGGCTGAAAAGAGAACGGAGGCGGCACTTGGAAGCCATCCGAGTCCTGTTAGCTGACGACCACACGCTCTTTCGCAGGGGCATCGCCACGATGCTCAGCCAGATGCCTGGCATCGAAGTCATCGGAGAGGCGGCCAATGGAAGCGACGTGGTCACGCTGGCGAACGAGCTTGTGCCTGACGTGATCCTGATGGACATCAAGATGCCCGAGCAGAGCGGGATCGAAGCGACACGCGCGATCCTCAAGGAGAACCCGCACATCGGCATCATCCTCGTGACAATGTTCGATGACCCGGAGTCGGTCTTCGACGGCATGCGCGCCGGCACGCGTGGCTACGTGCTGAAGGAAGCGGAGCCAGAAGAGCTGCGCCGTGCGGTTGAGGCCGCCCACCGCGGTGAGGTGATGCTGTGCCCGGTGATTGCGAGGAGGGTGCTCGATCACTTCGCGGGCGAATCGCAGCAGGCGCTGCGCCCTCTTCCCTACGAGCAACTCAGTCAGCGGGAACTTCAAGTGCTACAGCTCGCCGCAGATGGACTCACCAATCGCGACATCGCGCAGCGGCTCGTTATCAGTGAGAAGACCGCCAAGAACCACATCGCCAACATCTTCTCGAAGCTCAACGTCAACGATCGGACGCAAGCCGTGATCCAGGCGTTGCGGATGGGCCTCGTGACGATGTCGCCGGCGGAACCGCGGCAGGGCCGCGACTGACGCCCTATTGCGTCATAGCGCTCCACTCGACGCTCCCATTAAAGTTGCTCCTAGCCAGCGGCGGGAGCACTCAGCAGTCGTCAGCCATGCCGCGAACGGCACACCCAATGAACTCGACTAGGCGTATTCCACCCGGAGGAAGCGGGCCACCGCCGCAACCGGGACCAGATCGGAACGCCCCGTCGATGAAACAGCCGTCCCAAATGTCCCCGTGAGTCTCCACCGCAAGGCTCAAATGATCGGTACTCCACGACGCATCAGAGTGAAAGTCATCGATCAGCGGAAAGCTCGTGCAACGATTCGCTGGCAGGGGTTGACATCCGGGATTCGCATCTACTGTGAAGAGGGCCGCCTCAGGATCGAACGAATCGACGATTCGTTCGATTACCAGGCTCCCCGACTTCAGATCGAAAGCTGAATCGAGACGAAGATCGTTGTTCGCACACCCTGCCGAAGACCGACGTAAAGCTCGTCGTCCATCAAGAAGCCAACATCTCCTGTGCGAAGCGTTTTCTCAACCACTTGTTCATCCAGGTAGCCGCTAAAAACGCTCGGTGATGTGACGACGATTTCGCCCAGCTCACCGCATTCGACGGAGACTCCGGTTTCGTCAACTATCTGGATCGAAACGCCCGGCAATGGCCGGCCACATGAAGTCACGTATCTCGATGACGACTCTGGATCTTCTAGCTCATCAAACGCACTCGAGGAGATCGACTCAAGCGCCTCTCCTTCATCGCCATCGAGCCGTAGAACTGCGACCTTAACACGCTCAGGCAACGGCGTCGCCGACACCGCGAGCGTTGTCTCTGCCATGCCATAGCCCACAAGAAACGCCTCACGCTTGAAGCCGAAGTCTTCCAAGCGCCGCGTGGCGCTCCGCAAGAGATATGGGTCGACGGGTTCACTGCCACAGATTGCAACCCTCCATCTTGAGAGATCGAGCCTTTCGCTTCTTTGGAGGCGCCGGAGCAGGAGCTCATACCCGATCGGAGGGGATCCGCTTATGGTGCCGCCGGCGTTTACCATCGCCTCGATCCACTCGTTCGGCGATCGCACAAACTCTCGCGGACTGGTGATCATCGTGCTGATCTGAAACACGATCGGCGTAATCCATGCGCCGACTAGACCCAAGTCGTGATGAGTCGGAAGCCAGGACGCGACGCAATCATCATCGCCCAATTCAAGGGTCGCTCGGATCATTCCCGTCTGCGCGATCAGGCTTCTCGTCGTGATAACCGCCGCCTTGGGTGTCCCGGTCGAGCCCGAGGTGTATTGCAATAGCGCGATCGTTGGTAGGGCGCCGGAGACCAATTGATGGCTGCGCGGAAGACGATCCGGATAGCAGAAGACACCGCCGTTAACATGCTCGAGTAACGGAAGTGTTTCGCGTTCACAGATAGTGAGACTCGCGGCCGCGTGTTCAAGTAGTGGCCGCACATATTGCTGGTACGAGCTGCGTTGCTGAAAAGCGCTCGGCGCGGCGATAGGAACTGCCGTGCAACCGAGATACCAGGTGGAAAAGAGGGCGATCGCGAAGGAATAGGGATCGCCCAGCACCAAGCCAACTCGGGAGCCTGGCGGTGCTTGGGCCCTGAGCAAGGACGCCAAAGCCAGCACGTCCCGGGCCATGTCTTCGTATCGTCGTTTATGGCGGGAGCGACCGGCGACGGACGTGATGCCCCGCTCGGTACTAGGACTTTCGATCCAACTTAGGAGCCGAGAATCGTGGCGGCTGTCGTTCGGCATAGGGTTGCTCGTCCTCGGTACACCGATGAGCGTTACACGCGCGCCACCGAGTGCTTGTCGCTGCGTGCCATACTCACGGCGTTCGATTGCTGGGCTGGCTACTTAGCGGCTGACCCCGGGAATGTTGACATTCATATCCACCAAGTTGCACAGATCTCTCACGGTCCTCACGAGAGAAGTATCGATGTCTGTCGGCAGGTCGCGTTCAAATCGCTCCTCCAATGACATGGTGAGATCGAGTGCCTCAAGCGAGTCTAAATCTAAGGCGATTGCGCCTGATCCTTCCGCCCCGAGGAGCAACATGTCGGGGCGGATCGAGGTGGCCTTTACTCGTCCGTTTGTTGCAAACTCAATTGCTTCGCCTACTCCCGTCTCAATATCAACTCGCGTAAACACAACACCTCCTGAGCATCCGGAACGTCACGCTTTGGCCGCGTGGTGCCAAGCCGGCGGCCGAATGCAGTAGATTCGGCTGGGAACCAAGCGGACCGTCACCATTTCTTCCGCTTCGCCAGGCTCAATCGTAGCCTTCCCGTATACGACTACCACCTCCCAAGGACCCGACCACGAGATCAGGGCGGCTTGTGAATTCGAGCGCAGGTCGGATATGCGAACGGCGTTCGCAAACGTACTCATGGTGAAAGTGCCGTCGACCAGCTCGGGTTCTATCGGCACTACGTGTGGCTTCCCCCGCGACGAGACAGTGCAGAAACCGGCGACGGGGTGTTGCTGCCAAAAGGCTTCGAGTTCATGAACCGACATCACCCATTCGTCGTCTACAAAGTTCACTTTCATTACCGGCCCGGCCCCCGCTGTCGCCCGATCTATGGCCGACTTCAGGAGATCCCGTGTGCTTGGGGAATCTGACTGTTCGGTCATGGCGAGCTCTCCTCGAGTCCCCAGATTCCCAACGTCGCACTCTCCACGAATCCGCGATGCCCGAGAAATAGCCGCATGCGCTCGTTACCTATGTCCGACAATGCCCACGCAAGATTGAGCCGTCCTTCGTTCAGTGGGCATACGTCCACATTCAGAGGATTAGATTCGAAATTGAAGATCAAGACGCCGAGTCTTTTCAACGTCTTAAGCAAAGGGCTGACGAAGTCCTGCAGCACATGCTAGCACTGACGGTTCAATCGGCGTAACGCGACTATCGTTTGATAGTGTCGCCCGGCGATGTCCTCGCTGATCGCGTGGAAGTCGCCTCGCAAGGGTGTCCCCTCACGATGCGGCTCATAGAGGCCTTCGCGCTTCCGCGGTACCCTCTCCTTGGAGGTTGGCATGATGCCCACGCGACCGACTGCGACCGCAGGCGATATTAGGCGCGCGATGGAGCCGGCCGTCCACGCGGCCGCGGTACCACTCACACTCTTTTCAGCGATCGCGAGGAGCTACGACGGTCCCGCCCAAGCATTGAGCCTTCTCCAGTACCGCCGCTGGCACCGACAGGTGCAATCCGAGATTGGCGTGGAACCGCCGGCTCGAATTCTGGACATGGCGACCGGGACCGGCGCCATCGCGTTACGTCTCGGTCGCCAGTCAGGAATGCAGGTGGTGGGCGCCGATGTCACAAGGGAGATGCTCTCATCGGCGTGTGAGCGCGCGCTCAGTCAAGGCGTCAGGCTCGATCTCTTGGAGTGCACCGCCGAGATGATCCCCTTCAGAGATGGCGTGTTCGACGCCGTGGTGTTCAGTTATCTCCTGCGCTACGTGTCGGACGTCGCCTGGACGGTCCGCCAGCTCGCTGACCTTGTCCGGCCCGGGGGGAGACTCGTCTCTCTTGAGTTCGCCGTTCCAAGCGGCATACCGTATCCGCTGTGGCGTTTGTACACCGACCTTTTCCTTCCTGTCGCGGGTGCGGCCTTCGCGGCAAACTGGCGACGCGTCGGCTCGTTTCTTGGGCCGAGCATCCGGGACTTCTACCGACGATGGCCCGAGGATCGGCTCGTGGATCTCTGGTACGAGTGCGGTCTGCGCGACGTGCGTGTGCGACATCTCTCGCTCGGTGGAGCAATGGTGATGTCCGGCACGAGGGCGTGACGAGGCCGTCGCGGCTCGGCCTGCGCGATCCGACCGCTGCGTCGGCGTCTCCGCCTGCTTTTTACGCGCTGCGCCCCGGCGCATGGCGCGATTACGTCACGTTGCTCCACCCGCCCTACACCATCTGGCACCTAAGTTACGTGGTCATGGGTGCCGCGCTGGCCCCCACGGTTCATTACGATCGCCTCAGCGCCAGCTTGCTCGCTTTCTTCCTGGCACTTGGCCTCGGCGCCCACGCGCTCGACGAACTCAATGGACGCCCCCTGCAGACGCACATCCCGGACCGCGTGTTACGTGGCATCGCCATCGGAGGGATCGCCGGCGCCGCAGGGCTGGGAGGCCTCGGGGTGGCGCTCGTCTCTCCGTGGTTGCTCGCCTTCGTGGCGTTTGGCGCCTTCATTGCTCCTGCCTACAACCTGGAATGGTTCCACGGTCGCCTGCACTCGGATCTGTGGTTTGCGGCCGCCTGGGGTGCCTTCCCGTTCCTCACGAGCTACTGGGTGAACGCCGAGCATCTCGGTCCAGCGGCTGGCGTCGGTGCGGTTGCGGTGTTGCTCGTTAGCCTGGTGCAACGCGTGCTGAGCAAGCGCGTGCGTGAAATCCGCCGGCGAGCACGCGTGATCGTGGGACACGTAACCGATGTGAGCGGAGAGACGCACGTGATCGATCGCGCATGGGTTATCGCCACCGACGAATCGGCTCTGATGCTGCTCTCTGTAGCGCTTGCATTACTGAGCATCGCGATGTTGGTGGCCCGGATGTGAGCGCTGATCCCGAGGCCGGTTCGGGGTCGGATTGGGTGCTCGCACGACACGATCGTCCCGTAGCGATCGCCCCGGCAAGTGACCTCCTCCCCTTCGAGATTGCAGGCAGGGCGTGGATCAATGATGCATGACCGTGTTCCCCTACCGCGACCGCGGCTACGTCCGCCCCATCAGCGATCGCACGCGTGAGACGATGTTCGAGATCACGACGCTCGACGGCTCGATGATTGTATGGGGCGCGCACTACCGACCTGACGAATTCTGCGCGCCGTTGGCCGACGACGGCGCAACGGTGGCCGTCCTGGGGCGCTGCTCGACCGCCTCTGGCCTCTCGCTCGACGTTTACGACGGGCTGAGGACCGATGCCGGTTTTCCGCGTCGAGTTGGGAAGCTGGCGCAACTACGATCCGTCCTGGAAGCGCGACCGGACATGGGGATCTCCACACTTCCCCCGATCTCCGATCGCTCCGGCGTGAAAGAGGATTCTCCTGCTTGTTGACACGCTTCCGGAACCAAGAGTATAAGTGTTGTTGCTGCTTATCCTTGGAGAAACTAGTGGGCACTGTCACTCACCCAGCTACAGGTTCAACCGCGTCGCCCCCTCCGGCGCCAGGACCGCCCTCCGGGACGTGCAGGTTCACGAGCGACTCCGGCATCCTGCTCGTGGATGTTCCCTGCCTGATTGAAGAAGGCGTCGATCCCACGGCACGGATCGCTCGCCCTGGCGTCCCCGCTGCCGGTGAGTCGATCTTTGTCGAAACTGGCAACCCCCTGCGAATTCAATACCAGGGCCAGGTGTTAAAGACGCTCGCACTGGATCTTCGCGGCGCCATCGACCTTCTTCTGACCGTCGATCCCGACAGCAACTCGACAAGACTCGTACGGCGAGCGTCGTTCACCGTCCACGTCCGAGAGGGCGGGGGCGATCCGCCCGCGACCAAAGACAGCGTTGCTCCTCAGCTGTGTGTTAAACGTACGATGGTGCAGTTTGCGCTCGCGTCGGTCCGTGCCGCCAATAACGTCCTGACGGCGGTGATCGGGCTGCTCGCCATCGCCGCTGGCAGCAGCTCTGCCATCCTCTTAGCACTGGGTGAACGCCAATATGCGGCGCTGTCCGCGGCCGTCGTCCTCGTGATCCTGATCATCCTCCTCGTGTTCATCGTCGTTAGCTGGTTTCGCCGCGAGTCCGAGGTGTCGAGATGTCTGAGGAAATAGTCCCGCCCAACGAGGTGGTATTGGAACTCGATGGAAGCGAAGCGGTCGAGGCCGGCACGTCGCGCCGCATCACGATCAGGCTTCCCCGTTCCGACGTCCAGCAGATGATCGACTACGAGGTCACGGATGACGAGGGCAACCGCGTGCAGTCGCAGAGGTTCCGCACGTCTCGAGGCGTCGATGCTATCCAGTCAATTTTAGAGGCACCACCCTCGATCGGGTCGGGCAAGCTGAATGTCGCCATCAAGGTGATGCTTGAGGGCGACGAGGACGCATTGCCGATCATCTTCGAAGACAGCTTTGACGTAAAAGCATAGACATCCGTCGGCATCCGTTCACAGCTGGACCCAGGGCGCCCTCGGAATCGATCCTGAAGGCTATGTTCTGTCTGGTCATGCCCACAGTCGCGAAGCCACCGCGACACGATGGCGGAGTCGTGCGATCGCCCGGCCGTAGCGCGGCAGGGATGGCGTTACGGAGAAGGTAGACCCACTTACGCCGTTTCGTTCGATCGCGCACGGAGCCCTATAAGTGCGAGGAGAGTCCCTGCTCCGGCAAGGAGAACAGCCAGCATCATGGGGAGACGCTTCCGATTTTCGAATGCCTCAGAACTGCCTGCGGTTGGGAGCGACAGGGACGACGGCCCGACGTCTCCATAGTCACCTGCGGGATCGACGGACGCATCGCGGTCTAGAGTGGCGTCGTCCTGGCCGTCTGTACCTTCGGCGGCGGGTGCGTCGACGTCGCTTGCCGGCGGTGCACCTTCAGGTGCTGTGGGCGTGAAGCGCGGCGCCTGCACGTTCGGGGCTGCTGGATCACCTGGTGTTGACGCGAGGCTCGTCGGGGTCGCGGTAGCGGTGGGTGTCTGAGTCACCGTGTCTGTGGACGTCGGAGTGGCTGTGTCTGGAAGCGGCGTATCCGTTGATGTTGCCGTTCCCGTGTGAGTCGCCGTGATGGTCGCCGTCGCCGTGTCCGGGAGCGATGTCTCGGTTGGTATTGGCGTCGGGGTGTGCGTGGGCGTCGGAGTTGCCGTGCCCGGAAGCGGTGTCTCGGTCGGCGTCTCCGTAGGATCATTCACGGCCGCCAAAACGTCCGACGGACCGGTCCCTCGCGCACTGAGCACCGCTGCTGCAGCGACGAGCACGGTCATGAGCGCGACAACGACACCAATGCGCATGGCCATCTCCGACTTCTCCGCGAACTACATACTTCTATCGGTCGGTCAGCGGATTAAGAGGAGGGTGTGTGCATCTTCCATGCGCGCCGCCGGTCATACACGATCACGAGATAGCGCCCGGCGGGGCGCCTCCCCACCGCGTTAGGAGCGTGCGAGGTGCGGGCACGTACGGGAAGAAGCGAAGCTGTGCGCAACTTGCATGCGAAACCCATTCGCGCGTGCGGATCCGTGAAGTCCTCTCATCCACGGCCGATCCTCTCGGGGGCGACTTGACCTCGCCATGGAGGATTCCATGCCCAGGTGGTACATCGGGTTCGTCATCGCACTCGCAGTGTTGTCGCTGTTTGCGAGCCTAGGAGCCGCAATCATCAAGCCTCTGCTCGCAATCGCAGCGTGGTTCGTCTGGCTCTTCGTTCGCAACTTGGTACGTGGTGCAAGAATCCAAACGAATACCGGTGTGACCGTGACAGGCGACGTCTCTGTTCGTGGTGCTGCCCAACGAGCGAAGTTCTGTTCGGAATGCGGTACACCGCATGCTCCGACAGGCACGTACTGCCACGTTTGCGGGACGCGTATCCAACAGTAGCGTGCTGATGTCGCGCCTCATCGCGTCGGCACGTCCGCATTACCCGCATCTCCCGCATCCGAATCTGAAATAGGGCGTCACCGGTTGGCCGCGACCTCGCCGCACCACGCCGCTCACCGGATGGTCGCTTCCGCATCTGGCCTCTGCCTGCCCTCCCGCGCGTCGCGTAGAATGGGCGGACTCGTCTCGATGGTAGCGCAAGTCCGGAGACCGTGACGATCGAACACAGCCGTCGCTCACTTCTGATCGTTCGCGTTAGCGCGCTGGCGCTGATGTTGGTCGCGATTGGTGCTGCGCCCGCGCGTCCTGCCCGAAGCGATGCTTTCGACCGTGACGAGATCGCGATCGTGTCCATGAAGGCACAGAATCCTCCAGTCGCGCCTCGGACCACGCTTGATCGCACGCGCGCGCGAAACGAGATAGCAACGCTCCGCGACCAAGTCCTGCGCGACGTCCCACCGAATTCCCTGTCCATAATCGCGACGTACGAACTCATACCGGCGATGGTAGTCAAGGCGCCGCCCCCGGCCCTCGATGCATTGGCCAGCCATCCCCTTGTGTCCGCCGTTTCATCCAATATCAGCGTCCATGCCGATTTGCAGCAGTCATCCTTGCTCATCAATGCACCGACCGTGCACCAGTCGCTGAACCGCACCGGCGCCGGAGTCGTGGTCGCGGTGCTGGACAGCGGCATCGACTCCGATCATCCGCTCTTAGCCGACGACCTGGTGTACCAGAGGTGCTTCTTGCTGGCCGGGACGTGTCCCGGGGGTGGACAGGTGGGAGGCTCCGCGGAAGACGGCAACTCCCACGGCACCCACGTTTCAGGGATCGTGACGGCCTCCGGGACGGCGCCCGGCATCGCGCCCGATGCGCAGATCAAGGCGTTCAAAATCCTCGACAATGCAGGCAACGGCACTGTTGCAGACATTCTTTCTGCGTATGACGAAATTCTGGCGGAGCACGGCGATGTGCGCATCATCAACCTGAGTTTGGGCGATGGCGCCAGCCACGCCGACGGCACGTGCGAATCATTCATCCCGGCGTTCACCGATGCCGTCGCTGCCAGTAACGCTGCCGGCATCGTCACGTTTGCCGCATCCGGGAATAGCACGTCGAAGACGGGCCTCGCGTATCCCGCGTGCCTGCAGGGCGTGGCATCCGTCGGTGCCGTCTACGATGCTAACGTGGGCGCGGTGGCCTGGTCAGCCTGCATGGACCTCACGACGGCCGCCGACGCGGTGACCTGCTTTTCTCAATCCAGCGCCGGCTTGGAACTGCTCGCCCCCGGCGCGCGCGTTACGTCGACGGTCGTCGGTGGCACGGGCACATGGGGAGGGACCTCCATGGCCTCGCCGATGGCGGCCGGCGCCGCGGCGCTTGTCCTGGAGGCGGAGCCCGGCCTCACGCCCGAGCAGTTGCGCACGCGACTCAAGCAGCGCGGGAAGATCATCATCGATCCCGCAAACGGCGTCGCGACCTGCCGCGTCGACGCCCTGGCGGCCGTCCTCGACGACTCAGCCTTTCCGTGCGACCCGGCGCCGGGAGACGCTGACAGCGATGGCCTGGCTGATGTCTACGAGGGCGCCCACGCCTGCCTCGATCCGCTCACACCCGACGCAACGGCCGACCCGGACGGCGACGGCCTCGAGAACGCCCAGGAAGAGTTCCTCGCCACGGATCCTTGCGTTCACGATACCGATGGCGATGGGCTCGGCGACGGTACCGAGGATACGCTCGGCACCGACCCGCTCGCGCCAGACAGCGACGGCGACGGCATCACCGACGGCGGTGACCTCGCCCAGGGGACGAGTCCTCTCAGCCCCGACACCGATGGCGACGGGTTCAAGGATAAGCCAGCTACTTCGCACGCCCCCTTGAATGCAAACACTGACGAGGACAGCTGCCCCACCATCGCCAACCCGGATCAGCAGAATTCGGAAGGCGCCGCCGGCAATGGCCCATCTCTGGCCGGCGACGATCTCACGGTGCCGCAAAGCGATGCTACGGGCGATGTCTGCGACCTCGACGACGACAACGACGGTCTTGCCGACATCGACGAGCAATCCGCCGATGCGTGCGGCGCGTTCAACCTGAGTGAGACCCTGCATCCAAACGCCGCACGCGGCGACAACACCAACGATGACAACGGCAACGGCATCCCGGCGCCGCCCATGGGCACCGATGGCACGGACGACGGGCCGAGCTGGGACACCGACAACGACGGCGTGCGAGACGGCTATGAGTGCCTGCGGGGCACGCACCCCCGAGACCGCCTCAGCAAGCCCGGGCCGTTGCCTGATGACAGCGCTGATGCCGACGCCGATGGCCTGCTCAACGGGTGGGAGCGGCGGCAATGGGGTACGGCGGCCACCGTCATCGACAGCGACGGCGATGGCATGGGCGACTGCCGCGAGGCGGCCGACGTCGATGGGAACGGCGCTCTCAATTCGACCGGGGATCTACTCGCGTACGCGCATGCCATCTTCAACAATGGACCGCAGACCCAGGACTTCGATTTCGATGGAAGCGGCGTCGCGAACTCGACCGGCGACTTCTTGGCCATCGCCCAGCGTATCTTCAACGCGAAGCCTTGCCTCTAGCGCATCCCCCGCCCTCACCACACGCCGTAATCGCCAAGGTGGCGGCGCTTCTGGTCTCGTCATGCCATTCCGTGGGCGGGCGGCGCGGTCACGGGTAGGAACGAAGGCGCGCACCGAACGCGGGGTCCGCTCCCACTTCAGCCATCGTGTCGGCAACGGCAATCTTGACCGGATCCCGATCCAGCAGCAGATTCCGCAGCAGTCGCGACGCGGCTACATCGTTATGCTCGGGCGTCACCGGGTAGTCCCAGCTGATGAATTCCTTCGCTCCTCTGGCGATGAACGCCAGGGCGAGGGCGTCGTCCAGCATGCCATCACAGCCCATCAAAATGATGGTCGCATCGTCGAGGTACCCTGCCAGCGCCTGCTCGATGAACGTTGGCCGCACACCGACGTAACGTTTGCCCGGCTCATACGTATTGGTCACGATACCCAGCAGATCCAGCGGCAGTCCGCGCTCCTTGATCGAAGCATCTACCGGCTCCGAAGTGAATAACGTGGCGGCACCCCACGCGCCATTCACGTTCTCGCGCGCGACGTGTGATCGGAGCAGGACCACGTCGTACCGCCCGTCTGGCAAGTGCCGGTAGAAGTCCACCGTGACTTGTTCGCCCGGCACGTAGTCGACCTCGTAGCCGGCGCCTTCCAGCAAAGATGTCGCCTCGTCGATCAACCCGCTATTTGGGATCGCGGACGATAGCTGATCGACGATCACGGCCCGCGGCCCTGTCTCGTCCGGTCGATCTTCCCGGCGCACTAACGCCAGGGCGGCTGCCGCCACGGCCGCGCAGATCACGAGGCCGGCGAATACGATCCCCGTGCGACGCAAGCCTGGCATGGGAACCCTTCAGCCCCTCCGCCAACGAAGGAAGCCGCCGGTCGCCGCGAGCGCTAGCAGTGCTGCCAGCGCCCCGTACGCATAGCCGCGCCACGGCCTGCCATCGTCATTGCTCCCGGACGAAATCGGGGCGACCGCTTCTGAACCGGCCGGCTCAACGACGCCTCCCACGGATGTCGGTGCCTGTAGCCGCAGCACCGTGCGGCCATTGTTCCGCGGTGTCTCCAGGTTTGACGCCAGGCTCCCCGGAGCGACGCCGAACGTGGTCAGCGAGACGGCTGCCAACTCATACTCCGCGTCGTTTGCGCTGGGCACGGTTGTCAGAGCTTCGAGCCGCAGCGCGCGCGTGTCCGCCGGCGATGGCAGCGTGGCTGCGGCACTGCCGAAGTGCGCTGTGGCGGAGCCATACGCGAGCGAGTCCACTTCGCCGGGGCCTGCTACTGCGCCTACGTCGCAGTTGTCGTTAAGCCGCGCGAAGTGGACGAGCCCGTTCGCCCCCTGCACCGGATGGAGTGGGTCACCGCCATTCACACCCACCGTATTGGCGCCCGAGAACGTAAAGTCGGGGGCGCCGCCGTTCGCGTACGGGACGAACTCGGACGTCGCAATGAGCACCGAGTCCCCCAGTGCGCCGTTAGGCACCGAGGGTGATCCGGCGGGGAAGGTGAACGTTGCCTTCACGGTCCCTCCGGCGTCGAAGAACTCGATCTTGTGGCCGGCGAGGAAGTTTTGCGAGCTCATGTTCATGCGCAGCTCGACATATTGCACCGCATTGTTCCCCTGATATCCGTGCATCACGGCGTGGATGCGCATGCAGTGGAACGCAGCGAAGGCGGTGCGGCTGGGTGATGCTGCCAGCACAACGAACGCGATCACGAGCGCGACCGACAGCGACCAGACGTAACGCATATGATCCTTCTCCTACCGAGTGGCTGCCAGGCGAGAGGCATGGTTTGCCGCCGCTCGCTACGAGAGTCTCATCCAGCGGCCTGGCGGGGAGCGGTGCTGCTGGAGGGCGATGCTACGCTAATAGCATCCCGACGACAAGCGGCTCGTTCGTCCCAGAAGGCCGGGCCGGGTTCCCGGGGATGTCGGCCACATCCGACTCGAACGAGATCGCCCGTCATCGCTTGACGCCGGACCGGGCGCGGCGGCTTGTTCTCCGCGATCTACGCCTGTCGGACGGCGATGGATTGCACTCGCTCGGAAAGCGCGTCGCCAACGCATTCCCATCTCCTTCAACGTGCGCGTCTCAGTCTGGCGCCGGGCATCATGATCCGCGCATCACGATGCGAGCTGCATGAGCTGGCAGTGGTTCCCATCCGGGTCGACGAACGTCGCGACGATACCGAATCCGGGCTCTTCTGTCGCCGTTCGGACGAAGGTTACTCCGCGCGACTGCAGGCGGCTCTCCTCCGACGCGAGGTCATGGATCAGAAAGTTGAGCATCACGCGGTCGGGGTCCTTCGTCGCGCCCCGCACGCCGCTATGGCGTTCGATGATCAGCGCGATGAATGATGATGATCCCGCCATGAACGCGCCCGGCCCGGCGTCGGGATTCGGCGTCAGGCCCACGATGTCGTGATAGAACGCGATCAAGTCCTCCGGCCGCTCGCTGTTGACGCTGACGACGAACTGATCCACGTCCATCGCTCGACTCCTTCGCGTCTATGCCTTGAGCCCCCATCGTACGGAGCCTGGTTCGCGAATCGGATCGCCGCTCGATCGAGCGGGATCGGTCTCGTTCGGTATGATCGGCAGCAGCATCCGCGCAACGAAAGGTTCGCCATGCCCGATCCGATGCTGATCGCCCGCGGATCGCAAGACGTGCGCCTGCTGCCCCGCATGGCGAACCGTCACGGGCTGATCGCCGGCGCCACGGGCACCGGCAAGACCGTCACGCTGCAGGTGCTCGCCGAGCACTTCAGCCGGGCCGGCGTGCCGGTGTTCGCGGCCGATATCAAGGGCGACCTCTCCGGCATCAGCCGACCCGGCACATCATCGGCGCGCCTGACCGAGCGCCTGCGAACGCTGCGGATCGCCGACCACGAGTTTGCGGGCTGCCCGACGGTCTTTTGGGACGTGTTCGGCGAACGCGGCCATCCGGCGCGTACCACGATCTCGGAAATGGGGCCGCTGCTGCTCTCGCGGCTCCTCAATCTCAACGACACGCAGGAAGGCGTCATCACGCTCGTCTTCCGCGTCGCCGACGACAACGGACTGCTGCTGCTCGATCTCGCTGATCTGCGGGCGATGCTCCAGCACGTCGGCGACAACGCGGCCACCTACAAGACGCAATACGGGAACGTCTCGCCGGCAAGCATCGGCGCCATTCAGCGCGGCCTGCTCGCGCTCGAAGAGCAGGGCGGCGAGCACCTGTTCGGCGAACCGTCGATCATGCTCGAGGATCTCATGCAGACCGACGCGAACGGCAATGGCGTCGTCAACCTGCTCGTCGCCGACCGTCTGCTCAACACACCGCAGGTCTACACGTCGTTCCTGCTCTGGCTGCTTTCCGAGCTCTTTGAGGGGTTGCCCGAAGTGGGCGATCTCGACAAGCCGAAGCTCGTCTTCTTCTTCGACGAGGCGCACCTGCTCTTCGACGACGCGCCCAAGGCGCTGCTCGACCGCATCGAGCAGGTGACGCGGCTCATCCGGTCCAAGGGCGTCGGCGTATATTTCGTCACGCAAAACCCGCTCGACATCCCTCACGAGGTGTTGGGGCAGCTCGGCAACAGGGTGCAGCACGCGTTGCGCGCCTTCACCCCGCGTGACCAGAAAGCGGTCCGCGCCGCGGCAGAAACGTTTCGCGCCAACCCCGCCTTCAAGGTCGAAGATGCGATCACGCAGCTTGGTGTCGGCGAAGCGCTGGTCTCCGTGCTGGACGACGACGGCGCGCCGACGATCGTCGAACGGGCGCTCATCATGCCGCCGCACGGACAGATCGGCGCCATAGACGATGCACAGCGCAAGCAGATCATGGCATCATCGGTGATCGCGGGCCACTACGAGAAGGAAGTTGATCGCGAGTCGGCTTACGAGATGCTCAAGACGCGCGCGGCAGCGTCGGAGGCGGAGGCCGCTCGCGACGCCGCAGAGCGCGAGCAACTCGCAGAAGCGAAGCGCGAGAACGCACGCGCGAAGAAGGCGCCGGCTGCGCCGCGACGGCGGCAATCGGACAGCATGGCGGAGACGGTCGCAAAAAGTACCGCGCGTTCCGCCAGCAGTCAGCTCGGACGCAGCCTCACGCGCGGCATCCTGGGCTCACTCTTCGGCAAACGCCGCTCGTAGTCGATCGCGCGAGCACAATCGCTCACCTCGGATGGTCGCCGGTATGCGGCTACGATACGCCCGCTGCCCCTGGCGGCGCTCCCCGCATACTCGCGTCCCGCGGGCTGTGAAAGCCGACGGTATTACCGTCCGGATCGAGCACTTCGGCGTATCGCGCGCCCCAGAAGGCGTCGATAGGCGCCAGTTCGCTGTCGTACCCGGCCGCGGTGAGGTCGTGGTAGAGGTCGTCCACGGCCTGCCGTGACGGCACGTCGAACTGCAGGGCCATCGCGCCCTTACCCGGCGGCGCCTGCCAGCCGGGGTTGTACGACTGCGTGAGTGCGTGGCTGCCAAGCGCTACCACGACGCCGCTGGCCAGCGAGAAGACGGCGTGCTGCTCGTCGTCCGGCACGTCGAAGCCGAGCCGTCGATAAAACGCCGCAGTCGCCCGCATATCGCGGACGAAGAGATGCAATCCTGTAAACGTCGGCGGCTGCTTCAAGTGGTGCTCCTTTGGCGGCGCTTGCGAGATGTTGCATCTCGACAAAACATGTCTGTAACCCCCGTCGATCGCGGCGCCAGCCATTCGTCGATCCTTGCGGGAGAGACGAGACCGAAGTATTACACCACGAATAAGTGTGAAGGAGAGCCAAGCATGAAGCTGTTGGTCGGCACCAAGAAGGGTGCCTTCATCTACGAATCAGACACGCGCCGTGAAAAGTGGCGCGTCAGCGAGCCGATCCTCACCGGCTGGACGGTGTACCACATGGCGGCGGACACCCGGCGGGAGACGCCGCGACTCTACGCGGCGGCGAACCACTGGGCATGGGGGCCGTCCGTCGCGAAGAGCGACGATCACGGCACGGAGTGGGATTGGAAGAGCCCCGGCCTCGCCTTCCCGAAGGACATGGGCGTAACGGTGCAAAACGTCTGGGAAGTCGCGCCGGGCGGGCCCGGCGAGCCGGGCGTCGTGTACGCCGGCGTGCAGCCCGCCGGCCTCTTCCGCAGCGAAGACTGGGGCGCGAACTGGGCGCCCGTCGACGCCCTGAACCGTCACCCGGGCCGCGACAAGTGGTCCGGCACCGGCGGCGGCGACTCGTGCGTCAACTCGATCGAGATCCACCCACGCGACGCGCGCCACATGTATGCCGTGGTCAGCGCCGGCGGCGCCTTTGTCACAAAGGACGGCGGCGCGACCTGGGAAGAGTGCACGCACAACGTCGTCCCGACGACCCAGATGGCGCTCGCCTTCAACGCCGAACTCGCGAAGGAATTCCCGATGGAAGACGTCGACCCCGTGGGCCAGACCGAAATGCACCGCCTGCGCATTGACATGAAGAACCCGGACACCCTGTGGGGCCAGGCGCACACGGGCGTCTTCCGTTCGACCGACGGCGCCAGGACCTGGGTCGATGTCACGGAAGGACTGCCGTCGTTCCACGGCTTCCCGATGGCCGTCACCCGCCGCGGCGCCGACGCCGCCTACGTCGTGCCGCTGGCCTTCGCCGGCATGTACAACAACTTCCGCGTCGCCGATGGCCAGTTCACCGTCTACCGCACGCGCGATGGCGGCGCATCGTGGGAACCGCTGACGAACGGCCTCCCCGGCCCGCACGACTACCAGAGCGTGTACCGCGAAGGCATGGACACCGACGGCGCCGACCCGGAGGGCGTATACGTCGGCACAAGCAACGGCGAAGTGTTCGCGAGCATCGACGGCGGCGATCGCTGGCAGCGCCTGCCGGGTACGCTGCCGCCGATCCTCTCGGTGACCTGCGCCGACGTGTGATGCCGACCGCCTCGCCACGCAGCGCCCGGCGCCTGGCGGTTAAAGCATCTGAACGCGACTCACGTCGTGTCCGCGCGCCCGGCCTCATAGCCGTCGCGCCGATGCAACGCGTGGTTACGTCAACGACAGCTTGTCCGGGTTCAGTACACCCGATGGATCCAGCCCGCGCTTGAGGTGCCGCAACACGTCCAGCCCGGCGCCGTGCTCCTCGCGCATCAGGTGTGCGAGCCGCATCCCGACGCCATGGCAGTACTCCATCGATCCGCCTGCTGCGTGCGCCGCGCGCAGGCACTCGTCGACCATCGCCGACATGCGAACGCGCGCTTCTTCATGTGTCGGCGCGACGTTCGCCATCGCCAGCGAGAACAGTCCGGGAGACACCCACACGCCCGCCTCCAGCACGTGCACGTCGTGCAGCACGGCGACGGCGCATGCCTGCTGCCGATACTGCAATACACGCGACGGCGGCAGCGAAACATGAATGTAGTCGAAACAGCGTCCCTCGCCGCTCGCTGGCGTCACGCCCGCACGCGCCGCTCGGCCTTTCGCGAAATTGTCAGCGACGACGTGGCGGCTGTCCCAGAATTCCTCGACCGCCGCGTCATCGATACGGCTGCCACCGTGCCGCTTGCAGATGTCGGAGGCGCGCGAGACGAGCGCCCGCACTTCCTCGCTGAGGCCATCGAAGCCCAGGAAGAGCGTCGGCGGCGCGGCATCGCGCGCGCCGCGCCATCCAACACCGTCGGGCACGGCCGGGCGTTCGCCATAGTCGAGCAGCGCCGGCGCGATCCCCAGCGCGTGCAGCGCCAGGATCGCGGCGAAGCCGCGTTCGAAATTCGCGAATCTGTAGCCTACGCGCTGGCGCGACTCGGGAAGCGGGAAGACGCGCAACGCGGCGGCGGTGATGATGCCGAACTGGCCTTCGCCACCGACGATCAGTGATGACAGGTCGGCGCCTGCCGACTTCGGACGCACCGGCCGCGTGTGGACGATAGACCCGTCGGCCATCACCGCTTCGAAGCCGAGCACCTGCTGGCCCATGCTGCCGTATTTGCCGCCCAAGAACCCAAGGCCGTTCGTCGAAATCGTACCGCCGATCGTGGCGATGCCGTATGTCCACGGATCGTGGCCGATCATCAGCCCGTGGGGCCGCAACGCGTCATCGACCTGCTCGAGCACTGCGCCTGCTTCGACCCATGCGATACGTGACGTCACGTCGATCTCGCGCACGCGCGCCATGCGTTTGGTGTCGATGACAATGCCCCGCCGCGTAGAGCGCGCGGCGCCCATCAGGCCGGTGCCACCACCGCGCGTCACGACCGAAGAACCGGTCTCGTTCGCGACGCGTACGATCGCCACCACGTCGTCGGGCGTACACGGATAGACGACCGCCATGGGCCGGACGTGCGATCCATCGTCGAACCCGCGCTGGCTGCCCAGCGCGTCCCAGCCGGCGGCGTCGCGTGTCGCTTCGTCGAAGGCGACACCGCTATCGCCGAGCAACCGTGTCAGCCGCGCGATGAGGCCGTCGTGCATTTCTTCAGCCATCGTGGCTGCAGCGTAGCAACCGCCTGAGCAGCCCGGAGGTAGAAGCTGCAGCGTGGGGTTTCGCGTGGGCATCTGGGATACGCTCGGCGTCTGAAGAGATCGCCCGCAAAGCACTTCACGGCCTCCGCACGATTTCCAAAGCTCGCCCTTTCGAAAATCAGGCGCTCGCCTGATGACTCTGCTGGCCGATCTGGACGTTATGGCTGGTAGAATGCACCGCTCGCGCGGACGGGCGGACAACGGGAGGATCATCAACCGTGGACAATCTGCCGAAGTACGTCGCCGCGGCCGTGCAAGCATCGCCCGTCTACCTCGACCGTGAAGCGACGATCGACAAGGCCTGCGAACTCATCGTCGAGGCCGGCAACGCGGGCGCGCGCCTCATCGTCTTTCCTGAGACCTGGGTCCCGATGTACCCGTTCTGGCATTCATCGCCCGGCGTCTTTTCCAGCAAGCTCTTCGTAAAACTGTGGAAGAACGCCGTCGAAGTCCCGTCGCGGGAGACGAATCAGCTTGCGCAGGCCGCGAAGCGCGCAAACGCCTACGTCGCCATCGGCATCAACGAACGAGACACGATCGGCCGCGGCACGATCTTCAACACGCTGCTCTACCTCTCGCCGACGGGCGAGGTGATGCACCGGCATCGCAAGCTGATGCCGACGTTCACCGAACGCACGATCTGGGGCTGCGGCGACGGCTCGGACCTGGACGTCGTCGACACTGAGATCGGGCGCCTGGGCGGCTTGATTTGCTGGGAACACGAAATGACGCTCGCAAAGTATGCGCTCTACGCCCAGGGCGAGCAGGTGCACTGCGGCGTCTGGCCCGCATACACATCGCAGAACGACCACATCGACTTCGGTTCGCGGCAGTACGCGTTCGAGGGCGCCTGCTTCGTCGTCGCCGCGTGCGGCGTCGTCACGCCGGAATCGTATCCCTCCGAGTTGGGCACCGTCCCCGAGGCAAACGGCGGCACCAGCATCATCGGCCCCGACGGCAAGTACCTCGCCGGTCCGGTCTTCGACCGCGAAGAGATCCTGTACGCCGAGATCGACATCGAACACGCGATCCAGCAGAAGCACTCGCGCGACATCGCCGGGCACTACGCACGTCCCGACGTTTTTCAGCTCGTTATGAACACACAACGCAAGCCGATCATGAGCTACACGAACGGCGCCGCGGCGGCGCGATTCGTCGTGGCGACGAGCAACTCGCACGACGCCGCCGACCGCCTGCAGGCGATGCGCGAGTACCTCGGCAGTATCATGGAACGCGCCGGCGCCGATGGCGACGCGGACGTCAACGAAGCGCTCGTCGAAGCGCTCGCATCGATTGACATGGCCGCCTCCGGCATGTGGAGCAGCACCTGACGCAGACCGGAGGCTGACCCGCGTGCGCACGATCATGCGCCGCCGCCCTCTCCCGTACGATGCGGAGGCGGCGCGCAAACAATTGCTGAAATCTGACCCCGTCATGCGCGAGATCGTGAAGAGCGTGGGGCCGTACGCGATCGAAGTGCGCGGGGCGCCCTACCAGTCGCTGTTGCGCGCCATCCTCTACCAGCAACTCGCAGGCCCAGCGGCCGCCGCCATCGAACGGCGCTTCCTCGCCATGTTCGATGGCCGCATTCCGGATCCGCACCAGCTCGCTCCGACGACCGACGAGCGATTGCGCACGGCCGGCATCTCGCGCCAGAAGGCCGGCTACATGCGGAGCATCGCCGAGCATTTCGCGAACGGGCACCTCTCCGACCGCAAGATCATGCGCATGCCGGACGACGAGGTGGTCGCCGCGGTGACGGAGATCAAAGGCGTCGGGCGATGGACGGCGGACATGCTGCTCATGTTCTGCATCGGCCGTCCCGACGTGCTGCCCGTCGGCGACCTCGGCATTCAGAACGCCATGAAGCTTGCGTACGGCCTCGACGCGATGCCGAAGCCCGCCGAGATGGAGACGCTCGCCGAGCCTTGGCGGCCCTACCGCAGCGCCGGATCGTGGTACCTGTGGCGCCGCGGCGATCTGGTCACCCTGTAGTCGCCCTACCGCCTCCGAAACTCCCGCGCGATCGCATCCGCCGCAAGATGCACCATCGTCGGGCGGCCGTGCGGGCACGTGCGCGGCGTCTCGGTTTGCTCGAGCTGGCGCAGCAACTCGCGCTGCTCGTCGCCGCTCATCGTCATCCCCGCCCGCACCGACGCATGGCACGCCAGCGACGCCGCTACGCGATGCGACGCGTCCTGCGGTCCGTCGTCGCGCTGCATGCGGTCCAACAGCTCGATGATGCGCCGGTGCAGGTCCTCGCCTGCCATCGCCGACGGCACGGCGCGCACGACGTAGGCACTATCGCCGAAGTGCTCGATGTCGAAGCCGAGCAACTGCATCGCGCTCGCATGCTCGTTGAGCAGCGCCTGCTGCGGTGCGCTCAGCTCGACGGTCACCGGCTCGAGCAGCCCTTGCACGTCTGGCGCGCCCGCGACGACCGCGGCCAGAAATTTCTCGTACATCACGCGCTCGTGGGCGGCGTGCTGATCGACCAGGTACATGCCGTCCGGCCCTTCGGCGATGACGTACGTGTTGCCGACCTGCCCGACGGCCCGCAGCATCGGCAACCGGTCGACCATGGGTGGCGCCGGCTCAGCGCCGCGCACCGGGTCGTCGACCGGGGCGGGACGCGGCAACGGCGCCTGTACAGGTTGCGGGCGCAGGATCAGCGGCGGCCCTGCGCCGGCGCCGCCGCCCGACCACACCGACGCCGACGCGCTGGGCACGGGCGACCGATCGGACAGCGCACGCCGCGCCGCGCGCTGCAGCATGCCGAACACCTCGCGCTCCCGCCGCAACCGCACCTCGGCTTTCGTCGGATGCACATTGACGTCGACTTCATCGTGCGGGATGCGCAGGTCGAGCACGGCGATCGGATGGCGTCCCACCGGCAACATCCCCTGGTACGCCTCGTCGACCGCGAACGTGAGCGCCCGGTTGCGCACCCAGCGCCGGTTCACGTACAGGCCGATGTAGTTGCGCGACGCCCGGTGCATCCGCGGGTCGGCGACCACGCCCCGAACGCCGATGTCGCCCTCGTGCCGCGGCAAGGCGTCTACTTCGATCGCCGACTCCGCCACGTCGTTGCCGTAGACCGACGCGACGGCATCGATCAGGCTGCCCGTGCCCGGCGTCTGAAGCGTCACCCGCCCGTCGATCGACAGCACGAAGCGCACTTCGGGGTAGGCCATGGCGTAGTGCATGATCACGGTGGACACCTGCGTCGACTCGCCGCCCGGCGCGCGCAGGAATTTCAAGCGCGCCGGCTGCGCCGCGAACAACGACCGCACGGAAAACGACGTCCCCGGCGGCGTCGCGCCCGACCCCTCTTCGACGATCTCGCCGCCGCGCAACCGAAGGCGCGCGCCCACGTCGTTGCCTGCCACGCGCGTCAACAACTCGACGTCGCCCGCCGCCGCGATGCTCGGCAGCGCTTCGCCGCGGAACCCCAGCGTCGCCACGCGCCAGAGGTCGTCCTCGCTGCGCACCTTGCTCGTCGCGTGACGCTCGAAGGCGATCCGCAGTTCGCCCGGGTCGATGCCGCAGCCGTTATCGACGATCCGGATCAGCGCCAAGCCCCCCTCGCGGATCTCGACCGTGATCTGCGTCGCGCCCGCGTCGAGGGAGTTTTCGACGAGTTCCTTGACGACGGAGGCCGGCCGCTCGATGACTTCGCCGGCCGCGATCTTCGCCGCCTCGTGCGGTGCCAGGATCCGAATCGCCACGCGGGACCTCCAGCGGCGATTGTAGCACCGGCGATCCTGCGGCAGACCCGCGCCTCAGGGGAAAAGCGCCCGCGTCATGCACGCTGGGCGCGGGCTGGAACGCCAAACCATCTCTGGTTATGTTGCGCCCCTGAACTGGCGTCGGGAAGCCGTAGCCGCAAGGTAGCCCGAGCGTCAGGCGCGCCTCCGCACACCGACGCTAGAGTGCGCGAATGAAACCTGGTCGGACGAAGATGATTCGATATGCCGTTCCGGCCGCCCTTCTGGCGCTCGCGATCGTCGCCTGCGGCGAAATGACCGGGCCAGCAGCACGCATCCGTCACGCCCATGCCCACGCAGCGCCTCGACCAGCGCCTCGAGTCGGCGGCCGCGACGGCCGCTGCCCGCGCCGGCGAGCCACGCTTCAACGGCGGGATCCTCGGGTTCTACATCGCCCCGTCGGTCGATGACTGGCCCGCTGAGCTTCGCGACGCGTACGAGCGGACGGTAGCCGGCGGCTGCACGAGCGCGCCGGCCGGCCAAAGCGAGCTGGACTTCATGATGCCGCTCGTCCTGCCGGCCGGCTTCCAACGCACCGGCGACGAGCCGCACATCACTCCCACGGACGGCCCGAGGTCGTCGCATGCGGCGGCCGGACGACGGGCCTTACGCTCGAGTTCACGAAGCCGCACGATGCCGGCCCCGCGCACGTCACGCTGACACGCAGCGTCTCGCGCGCCTGGGACTTCGACGCCGCCGAAAGCGATGTCACGGCGCGCACCATCGGCGCGCGGCAGGCCGTCGTCATCGCGGCCACCGTCGCCGGCGCGCCCGCGCAGCGCTCCATGGTGATCTTTCCGGAAGACTTCGGCGCGACAGTGATCCATGCCTTCAACCTGCCGGAGCCCGACCTGCTGGCGTTCGCCGAGGCCGTCGCCGCGGCGTCCGCGCCCCAGTGGGAGCGCATTCCCTCCGGCCTCGCCAACGATGCAATCCGCGTCTGCCTCGAGATCCCGCCCGACGCGACGAATGATCACGCGGCGTTCGGCTTCATCGATGACGGACGCACGACCTACTCGACCTTCTTTTTCTTCGACGGATCTTCCAACACCGGCTACAGGCTGCTCCTGTTCGCGGGCGACGCCCTCGATGGTTGCCCCGAGCAGGTGCGCACGGCCATGGCATGGGCGCGCGACCCTGCGCTCTACGACGCGGCGCGCGCCTGGCTCGCAACTCAGAGCGGCGAACTGACGGGCGAGTGCGCGACGCGCCCGCTCATTCTCGGCGCCGACGAGTCGCGCATCGACTGGTGCTACTATCGGCCGCGCCGCGAAACCGGCGGCGACGTCACGCTCACGATCCAGCGCCGTCCCGATTTCACGCTGCCGATGGTGCTGCGCCCGCGCGACGGCCGGTACGACGTCGTCTCTGCCGTGCAACGAGACTCCGACGACCTGCGCCTGTGGTACTTCCACGACGACAACACGATGCGCTGGACACGCCACGCCGGCGCCGCAGGTTATCGGCTGACCGCGACGCTCAACGCCGGCCGCGAACTCGCCGCGGACCCCTGTGCCGAACCGCCGCTTGAAGAGGAACTCCTCACGATCGTGCTCGACGAGACGTTCACAAGCGACGTCGACGGCTTCGCACTCGATCTGCCGGCGTTGCCGCCGCAGGACGCCTGGTACGTCACCATCGCCGGTACCGGCAACGACGGCATGATCCACTTGCACGCGCTCGACGCGAGTGGCAACGTGATCGCGGAGACAGGCGCGGGGTGGGTGCGCGACATTTTCTGCGTCAGACCAACACGCGACCGGGCGCAACCCTAGCCTCAACTCTTCGACATGGCGGATGCGCTGGCGCCGCGGTCCCGGACCGGCGCGCCGGGCACGAGTCGCAACTGATCCCGCCTCCACCGGCATCAAGCCCGGTCACCAACCCACGATCTTCTCAGGCTTGATGCGCAGCAGGACGCTGTCGGGCGCGTCACTCATCTCGATGTAGCGGCGGCCGCGCTCCTCGCCGAGGTAGTGCACGGCAAGCGCCCGCCGCCACGCCGCTGACGGCGTGCCTTCGACCGATGCGCGGCCGCGCACAATCACCGTGTGGAACGGCGGCCGCTCGCGGTCATCGATGCACAGCTCGACCCGCGGATCGCGCGCGACGTTCCGATGTTTCACCGACCCGCGGTCGACCGACACCACGAAGTCGCCGTCCTCGTAGCGATACCAGACCGGCGTGATGTGCGGTGACCCCTCGGCGCGCACCGTCGCGAGCGTCGCGATGCGCGCCTTCGCGACGAAACGAAGCTGGCGTTCGTCGAGCAACTCATTGGTCATCGTTGTCACTCCCTGCCGCCGTGCGCGCGCGGTCGCGAAGTTCGTAGAGGCGCGTCAGCGCCTCGAGCGGCGACATCGCGTCCACGTCGATCGCGGCCACCTCGCGGCGCAGGCCATCGTCCGGCGGTGTCGCCGCGAAGAGCGACAGTTGCGGCGTCGCTTCGAGCGCCCGCTCGACGTGGCGGTTCGCTCCGTCCTCCAACTCGCGCAGGACGTCGCGCGCCCGCTGGACGACGGCTTTCGGCAGTCCCGCCAGTTCCGCCACATGCACCCCGTAACTGCGGTCGGCGCCACCGGGTGCAATGCGCCGTAGAAACACGATCCGCCCCTGTTCCTCGGCGACCGCGACGTTGAAATTGCGCACGCGCGGCAGATGCTGCGCAAGTTCCACCAACTCGTGGTAGTGCGTGGCGAACAACGTCCTCGCCTGCAGGCCCGGGCGATTGTGCAGGTATTCGATGACCGACCGCGCGATCGCCATGCCATCGTACGTGCTCGTGCCGCGGCCGATCTCGTCCAGAATGACGAGCGACCGCTGCGTCGCATTGTGCAGGATCGCGCTCGTCTCGATCATCTCCACCATGAACGTCGACTGACCCGACGTGAGGTCGTCGCCGGCGCCCACGCGCGTGAATATCCGGTCGACGACGCCAATCGACGCCGAGGACGCCGGCACGAAGCTGCCGCACTGCGCCATCAACACGATGACGGCGACCTGCCGCAGGTATGTCGATTTGCCTGCCATGTTCGGTCCGGTGAGGACGATGATCTGTTCCTCGCTCGACGCGAGATGGCTATCGTTCGGCACGAAGGATCCCGCCGCGAGCGACCGCTCGACCATCGGATGCCGCCCGTCCGCGATATCGATGACGTCGGAGTCGTTCAGCTCTGGCCGCACGTATCCGTACCGTGACGCCGCCTCGGCGAGCGCCCACGCGACGTCGAGTTCGGCCGCGGCCACCGCCGTCGTCAGGAGCTGCGATACGGCGCCCGCAGCCTGCGCGCATACCTGCCGGAAGATCGCCGTCTCCACCTCCTGCGCGCGGTCCTTCGCGTGCAGGATCTGCGATTCGTACTCGCGCAGCTGTGGCGTCGCAAAGCGCTCGGCGTTCACCAGCGACTGCCGCCGCTCGTAGTGCTCCGGCGCGCTCGCGGCGTTCGCCTGGCCGATTTCGATGTAGTAACCGAAGACGCGGTTGTAGCCGATCTTCAGCGACTTGATGCCTGTGCGCTCACGCTCACCCGCCTCGAGTTCGGCCAGGAAGCGCTTCACGTCGCGCGAGATCAGCCGCAGGCCGTCGAGTTCTTCGGAGAAGCCGGGCCGCACGACGCTGCCCGCTTCCAGCGTCACGCCAGGCTCGTCGTCGATCGCCTGCGCCACCGCCGCGGCGACGTCTTCGCACGGCCGCAGCCGCGCGACGATGTCCGCCATGCGTGCATCGCTCCCCTGATCAAGGGCCTCACGGAGTTGCGGCACAAGCTCCAGCCCGCGGCGCAGCGCCACGAGTTCGCGCGGCTGCGCCGTGCCGGCGACGATGCGGGCAACCAGCCGCTCCACGTCGGGCATGGCGCGCAGCAATCCGCCAACGCGGCCGCGCCGGAGCGCCGACTCGTGACAGTAGGCGACCCCACCCAGCCTTTGGTTGATCGTCGTTATGTCGATAAGCGGCTGCCCTAGCCGGCGCCGCAGCAATCGCGCCCCCATCGACGTGTTGGTCAGGTCCAACTCGTCGAGCAACGAGCCTTCGCGGCGATTCTCGCGGCCCGCCGTGTACAGCTCCAGGTTCCGGGTCGTGTGCGCGTCGAGACCGACGTACTCGTCGGAGCGATGCGCGCGGATCGATGTGATCAGCGCAGCGCTCGCCGGTTGGTTTTCGCGCACGTACATCAGCACCGCGCCGCACGCCGCCACCGCCGCGGATCCCTTCGCGACGCCAAACGCGTCCGGCGACGCGACGCGGAAGTGCTCGACGACCGTCACGTTCGCCAGTTCCGCGTCGAACCAGAGCGGCTCCACGCACGTCACATTCATCGAGGCATCGAGCCACGCCGGTGCGTCGACGCCCTCTGGCAGCAACACCTCTGAGGGGCGGATGCGCGCCAACTCCGCCGCAGCCCGTTCCGGCGTCAGCGTCCCGGCGACGAACTCGCCCGTGCTGATGTCGACGTACGCGAGGCCCGCGTCGCCCTTCCACGCGTCGTCGCCGCGCCTGCGCGCCGGCGCGACGCACGCCAGGTAGTTGTTCGCGCGCTCGTCGAGCAGGTTGCCTTCGATGAGCGTGCCCGGCGTCACCACGCGCACGACCTTGCGCTCGACGAGGCCCTTCGACGTCGCCGGATCGCCAATCTGCTCGCACAGCGCCACCTTGTAGCCCTTCGCGATGAGCTTCGCGAGATAGCCGTCGACGGCGTGGTACGGGATGCCGGCGAGCGGCACCCGCAGCCCCTTCCCCATCGGCTTCGATGTCAGCGTCAGGTCGAGTTCGCGCGAACACAGTTCGGCGTCGTCGTCGAAGGTCTCGTAGAAGTCCCCGAGGCGGAAGAAGACGATCGCGTGCGGGTAGCGTCGCTTCACGTCCAGGTACTGCCGCCGGATCGGCGTCACCTCGTCCATAGACCGCGATCCTAGATCAGCCGGCCCGCGAAAAGTAGCGGGCGCCGCTCACTCCGGTTCCCAGCCATCGCATTACGTCAACCGGATGAGCCTGTGCGATAATCGCTGGACGACGAACTCCGCGAACGCCGGCGGTTGAGAGCTGAACAGTGTCGCGACGCATGATCGACCAATCCGCAGAGATGACGGAATACACCGCCCGCCGCCTGATCGACGCGCTCGACCGCACCGGCGCATCGCGCCCCCTGCGGCACATCCGCGCCAACCAGTTGCTGTCGGCGTTCCTTGGGGCGATCGGCCTCGCGTTGTTCATCGTGGGGTCGAGCGGGCGGCCCAGGACATCCCGCTCATCTCGAACGCCTACGGGTCGATCTTCGTCGGCGTGCTGCTGCTCGCGACGACCGGCGCGCTCCTGACGCGACTCGGCGGCCGTAACGACGGCGCGAACCATCGCCGCGACCCGGGCGACGCCGCCAACGACGACGGCGAAGGCTGAGTATCGAGTCCTGAACCGCCGGATGCAGACCCCGTTATAATTCCAGTCTGACCAGGCGAACGAGTCCTCGAGGAGCGGCCCGCTCTTGGCTCGGTCCCGAACGTCCCCTGGTTACACGCATCGCGTACGCCCATCGCGCCCGATCACCACATCGCAGCACGTCGATCGAGTCACGATCCTCGGACGAGGAACGCCGGATGAGGAAATCATGAGCAAGAAGTACGTCTACCTGTTCCACGAAGGCGACAAGGACCAGAAGGATCTGCTCGGCGGCAAGGGCGCAAACCTCGCCGAGATGACGAATCTCGGACTGCCGGTGCCGCCCGGCTTCACCATCACCACCGAAGCCTGCAACGAGTACACCAGGCTCGGCATGCAGTTCCCCGAAGGCCTGATGGACCAGGTCCGCGAGCGCCTCGCTCGGGTCGAAGCGGCGTCCGGCAAGAAGCTCGGCGATCCGCAGACGCCGCTGCTCGTGTCGGTGCGCTCCGGCGCCAAGTTCTCGATGCCCGGCATGATGGACACCGTCCTCAACCTCGGCCTCAACGAGACGACGCTGCTCGGGCTCGTCGACCAGACCGGCGACGAGCGCTTCGCCTTCGACGCCTATCGCCGCTTCATCATGATGTTCTCCGACATCGTGCTCGACCTCGAACGCCGCAGCTTTGACCGCATCTTCGACGAAGCCAAGAAATCCGCCGGTGTTGAAGAAGACTCGCACCTCCAGCCCGAAGCGCTGAAGGACGTCGTCCAGCGCTTCAAGGCGCACGTGAAGCGCGAGACCGGCAACGACTTCCCGGACGAGCCGATGGCCCAGCTCGAGCTGGCGATCCGCGCCGTCTTCAACTCCTGGAATAACGAGCGTGCCTTTCGCTACCGCGAGATCGAGAAGATCCCGCACGACCTCGGCACGGCCGTCAACGTCCAGACGATGGTCTTCGGCAACATGGGCGACGACTCCGGCACCGGCGTCGCCTTCACACGCGACCCCGGCTCAGGTGAACGCCTGATCTGGGGCGAGTACCTGCTGAACGCGCAGGGCGAAGACGTCGTCGCGGGCATCCGCACGCCCACGCCGATCGCGCAGCTCGCGCGGGACAATCCGTCCCTGTACAAGCAGTTCGCCGACATCTGCGAGACGCTCGAGAAGCATTTTCGTGACACGATGGACGTCGAGTTCACGTTCGAGAAGGGACGCCTCTATTTCCTGCAGTGCCGCGTCGGCAAGCGCACGACGCGCGCCGCCGTGAAGATCGCCCACGACATGGTGCAAGAAGGGCTGATCGACAAGCGCGAGGCGCTGCAGCGCGTGCAGCCGCAGCGGCTCGACGATCTGCTCCACCCGCACGTCGACCCGCGTGTCCAGACCGTGCCGCTCGGCGTGGTGGCGAACGACGTCGCCGCGATCATCGCCGACAAGCCTGCCGTGATCTATTTCGACAACGGCCTGCAGACGATGGATCTCGCCGCGTGGGACGCCATGTCGCCGGCGGATCGCGACGGACTGATCGCTCGCGCGAAGTTCATCGATGTCGCGCACGGGCTGCCGGCATCGCCGGGCGCCGCCGTCGGCCAGGCGACGTTTGATCCTGACACCGCGGCCGAAATCGGCATCGGCGGCCGCGGCGAGCCCGTGATCCTCGTGCGGGAAGAGACCTCGCCCGACGACATTCACGGCATGCAGGCCGCACAGGGCATTCTCACCGAGCGCGGCGGCATGAGCAGCCACGCCGCGCTCGTCGCGCGCGGCTTCGGCAAGCCCTGCGTCTCAGGCTGCGAAGCGATCTCCGTGAATGAGGAGTCGCGCAGCTTCTCGCTCAACGGCGTCACGCTCAACCAGGGCCAGGTGCTGACGATCGACGGCTCGGCGGGCGTCGTCCTGCTCGGCATGATCCCGGCAGCCGAAGCCGAGCTGTTCGACGAGCTGGACGAGTTCCTGCGCTGGGCCGACGGGGCACGGCGCCTCAAGGTACGGGCGAACGCCGACAACCCGCCCGATGCCGCGAAGGCCATCGAACTGGGCGCCGAGGGCATTGGGCTCTGCCGCACCGAGCACATGTTCCTCGACAAGGAGCGCCTGTCCGTCGCGCGCGCCATGATCCTGGGCGCGCACCAGGCGAAAATCCTGCAACTCGATGCCGAGTCCATCGAAAAGGAACTGGAGAACGCCACCGGCGAGAAGAAGCGGCGTCTCGATGAGCGCCTGCATGAGATCCAGGGGCGCATGGAGGGCCCGATGGGCCAGTACCTCGGCGCGCTTGAGAAGATCTTGCCCATGCAGCAGGGCGACTTCGAGGCGATCTTCCGCGTCATGGCCGGCAAGCCCGTCACCATCCGCCTCATCGATCCGCCGATGCACGAGTTCCTGCCCGACCACGACGCGCTGCTCGAAGACGTCACGCGCCTGCGCATCGAGGCGAAGTTCGCAGAACAGATCCAGGAGCTGGGCGAAAAAGAGGCGCTGCTCGCCAGCGTCAACGCCGTACGCGAGCAGAACCCCATGCTCGGGCTGCGCGGCGTGCGGCTCGGCATCCTCTACCCGGAAATCAACGAGATGCAGGTGAAGGCGATCTTCCGCGCCGCGATCAAGCTCTCGCAGGAAGGCGTCGAGGTGTTCCCCGAGATCATGATCCCGCTCGTCGGCTTCGACACGGAGTTGCGTTACCTGCGCGAACTGCTCGAGACGACGGCGCGCAAGGAGATGGACGCCGCCGGCAAGCAGATCGACTACCAGTTCGGCACGATGATCGAGTTGCCGCGCGCCGCCGTCACCGCGGGACAGATCGCGGAGACGGCCGAGTTCTTCTCGTTCGGCACCAACGACCTCACGCAGACCGCGCTCGGCTGCTCGCGCGACGACGCCGAGGGCAAGTTCCTCGCGCGCTACCTCGACATGGGCATCCTCAAGGACAACCCGTTCGAGACGATCGACCAGGTAGGCGTCGGCGCGATCATGCGGCAGGCGATCGCCGCCGGACGGCAGACGCGCCCCAACATCAAGCTCGGCATCTGCGGCGAGCACGGCGGCGAGCCCCGTTCGGTCGAATTCTTCCACCAGATCGGCCTCGACTACGTGTCATGCTCACCCTTCCGCGTGCCGATCGCCCGCCTCGCCGCCGCGCAGGCAGCATTGGGTGAGGGCGCGGAGCGGGATCGGTGAGCGATCCGAGCGGAAACCGAGGGATCGACGCAACGAAGGGCGAAGTAGGAATTGAAAGTAGGGACGAACCTTCAGGTCCGTCCCCCTCACTGGATGTTTCCGACGATGGCCGCGGGGTGAGTCGCCGTCGCCCCCGCCTACCGGAATTCGATTATCTCGGGCATCAGGCCTATCACGTCACGGTCGTGACGCATCGACGCATGCCAATCCTCAGCGAGAACCTCGCCGAATCCGTATGCACCCGCATCGTCCAGAGCGCCGCAGCGACCAATTTCGATCCATTGGCGTATTGCGTAATGCCCGATCACTGCCACCTGCTCCTGCAGGGGTGCGCCGACGACTCGAGCCTGCTGAAGTTCATGAAGCTGTTCAAGCAGACAACGAGCTTCATCGCTCAACGCGACTTTGGTCATCACCTCTGGCAGCAGAGCTTTCACGATCGCGTCCTTCGCAAGGACGACGACGCTCTTCATGTCGCCCGCTATATCATCGAGAATCCCGTAGCCGCAGGTCTAACGTCCGACTCCAGCACGTGGCCACATACCGGAGGAACGATTGTGGCTCAGTCTCAACGCATCGAGTGGGACGGACCTGAAGGTTCGTCCCTACTTTTCGAGCCGTGATGCGGCCTCGGGCTCAGATCACCACCGCCGCCACCACCCTCACCAACGCCACCCACATGATCGCGCTCACGGGCGCTGGCATGAGCGTCGAGAGCGGCATCCCGCCGTTCCGCGGCGCAGGCGGGCTCTGGACGAAGCACGGCGAGCCACCGATGGACGGCTATCAGCGCTTCATGGCCGACCCGGCGGCCCACTGGCGGAACATGCTCGCACGCCGCGATAGCGACGACGAGTTCACGCGCGCCCTCAACGCTGCGAAGCCCAACGCCGGGCACCTGGCGATGGCCGAACTCGAACGCATGGGCGTCCTCAAGCACACGATCTGCCAGAACATCGATAACCTGCACTTCGAAGCCGGCAGCATGTCCGTCACCGAGATCCACGGCAACCGCACGAAGCTGCGTTGCGTAGAGTGCACCGCGCGGTGGCCGTGGGCCGAGTTCACGATGACGGACATCCCGCCCGCGTGCCCGCACTGTGGCGGAATGGTGAAGTCCGACACGGTCATGTTCGGCGAACCGATCCCGCGCCAATTTCTCGCTGAGTGCCAGGCGCAGGCCGAGCGCGCTGACTGCATCATGATCGTTGGCACGTCCGCGAGCGTCACGCCCGCCGCGTGGTTCCCGGAGATCGTCCTCGAACGCGGCGGCACGCTGATCGAGATCAACACGGAGCCGACGCCGTTCTCGTCCCATTGCGCGGCGTCGATACGGGCGCCCTCGGGCGAAGCCTTGCCGCTGATCGTCGACGAGATTCACCGGATGCAACGGCTGGAACCTGGAGACTAGAAGTTGGAGCGCCGCGCCGTCTGTCGGCAGGCGCGGCGGCCGTGTAATCTCTGCCCATGATCGCAGACCAATTGGCCCTCGCGTCGATCGAGACCGTCGCAGAGAAGATCGCCGCGAAGGAAATCAGCCCGGTCGAGCTGACGCAGGCGATGCTCGAACGCATCGAGCGGCTGAACCCTCAGCTCAACGCGTACATGACGGTCACCGCCGACATCGCGCTCGAACAAGCACGCGCCGCGGAACGCGAGATCGTCGCCGGCAATCATCGCGGCCTGCTGCACGGCGTGCCCATCGCGCACAAGGACCTCTACGCGACGAAAGGCGTGCGCACCACCGCCGGCTCGAAGATCCTGACCGACTGGATCCCCGACCATGAGGCCACTGTCGTGACAAAGCTGCGCGACGCCGGCGCGGTGATGCTCGGCAAGCTTGGCATGCACGAGTGGGCGTTCGGCACGACGTCCGCCAACGTGCACTTTGGCTACGTGTGCAATCCCTGGAGGGTTGACTGCGTGCCGGGAGGCTCGTCCGGCGGCTCAGGAGCGGCGGTCGCCGCCGGTCTTGCGTTCGCGGCGCTCGGCAGCGACACCGGCGGCAGCATCCGCATTCCGGCGTCCTTCTGCGGCGTCGTCGGCCTCATGCCGACGTACGGACGCGCGAGCCTGCATGGCGCCGTCCCTCTCTCACGGTCGCTCGACCATCCCGGCCCGCTTACGCGCACGGTCCGCGATGCGGCCATCGTCACGCAGGCGATCAGCGGCCACGACCCGCTTGACCCTGCCACCGAGTTGCGCCCGGTCGACGACATGCTCGCGGACGCCGAGCAAGGACCAGAGGGCTTGCGCATCGGCGTGCCGAAGCAACTGTTCTGGGACAATCTGGAGCCCGAAGTCGAGCGCCTCGTGCGCAAAGCCATCGCCGACCTGGCCGCTGCCGGCGCTGACGTCCAGGAGGTCGATTGGCCCGAGGCATCCGTGTACTCATCCGCGGTCGGGCCGATCATCCTCGCGGAGGCGGCGGCCTACCACGCGCAGTACCTGCCAGCGCGACGCGCCGAGTACAGCGATGTTGTCGGCGGCATGCTCGAAGCCGGCGCCCAGATTAAGGCGACGCAATACATCGACGCGATGCGCATCATGGAACGCGCACGCAGCGGCGAAGCCGACCGCGCGCTCGATGACGTCGACGTGCTGATGACGCCGCAGGTGCAGCAGGTCGCACCGAAAATGGCGGACGTCCTCACAGACCGCGACGTGGTCCGGCGCACCGCGCTCACGAGCCTCATCGACCTCACCGGCCAGCCGGCCATGTCGGTGCCATGCGGCGTTTCCAGCCAGGCCATGCCCGTCGGACTGCAGATCATCGGCCGCCGCTGGGATGAAGCCGCGGTCGTACGCGCCGGCCGCGCGTACGAGATGGTGCGCGGCCCCTTCCCCGCCCCGCCGATCTCCTGATCTTCACCCCCCCGACGCAGGGTTTCGCCTCATTGTTGGCCGCTCGCTCCGGCTCCATCCTTGTCTCTGCGCGGATTGCGCATAGCTACGGCCGGAGGCACGGATGCCACTTCACCCTCTCGCGCGACGGATCACCTTCGGCGCGGCCCTGGCTGCCGCGGGCCTCACCATGCTGTTCGCCCGCCCCGACGCGGCGCTCGCGCACCACATCGAGACCGATGAAGACTACGCCTGCGATGGCTGGACCGTGCGCGCCGAGTACATCGGCGGCAATGGCGACCGCATGGTCGTCGTCGACGTCACCGTCAACGGCGAACACATCGACGAGACGTTCATCTTCGACGACGACCATCTCGGACATCAGGACTACTACCTGCTCTACGAACGCAGCGGCACCGGATCGCTGCAGACCTCCGGCACGATCACGATGTACGAGCGGGGACGCCGCGGCTACACGATCGAGGCCGGCACCGACGGCACCGACATCGATCTCGTCTGTGCGGCGCCCACGTCGACAGCGACGAAGACCGCCACTGCGACTCCCAGCACGACGAACACGCCCGTGCCGACGGCTACGAGCACGCCAGAGCCCGAAGACACGCCGGAGACCGAAGGCAGCGTAACGCCGCTACCGGCGGAGACGGCGACGCCCGACATCACCGTGAACTCGACGATCACGCCGCTGCCGACGGAGCCGCCGACCGAAGCTACGCAGACGCCCGTGGGTACGTCGTCGCGGAATCGCACGACAAGCACGGCGACCGCGACTGCGGCAATCGCCACGCCGACCTTTACCGACGAAGTTCAGGGCGGCACGCCGCCGGCGCAGCCATCCGCGCCCGACGCCCCCTCCGGCGGCGAAGGCGACACGCCGGAAACGGGCACGAGCTTCCCGGACGCCGGCGAGGGCGGCATGGACGGCGTCTCGTTCATCGTCGCGATGCTCGGATTCGGTCTCGTGATCGTCGGCATCGCGACGGTCGTCGGCGGCCGCTCACTGCGGCCGAGGAAGTAGATTTTCGCCTCGCGAATTACTATGCCCCCGTTTGTCCGTCTGCCGCACTTCCGGTAGCGTTCGCGCATGGATCTGCGCTACCGGCGAGCAATCCATCACGACCTCGAAGCGATCGCCGCGCTGCACGCGGATAGCTGGCGTCGGACCTATCGCGGCATGTACAGCGACGCCTACCTGGACGGCGACCTGGTTGCCGACCGCCGCACGGTCTGGGAGGAGCGGCTGCTCGACGGCGATCCGCGACGCGTGCTGCTCGTCGCCGAGACCGACGGCGCATTCGCGGGTTTCGTCTGCGCGTACGGCGCCGCAGACGAGACCTGGGGCTCGCTCATCGACAACCTGCACGTCGCGCGCGCGTATCAGCGCCTCGGTTTAGGCCGCGCCTTAATGCACAGCGCCGCCTCGGAACTGAATGAACGGCATGCAGAGAGCCCCGTCCATCTCTGGGCGCTCGAAGGAAACACGAACGCCAGGACGTTCTACGAAGCGCTCGGGGGCCGCAACGAAAGCGTCGCACCGCACGAGCGGCCAGGCGGCGGCATGATTCAAGTGTGCCGGTATGTCTGGGAACGTCCCGCATCGCTCATAGCGGCATGCCGGCCCTGAACAGCGTCGCGATCAGCGCCGCCCCCGCACGGGCGCCCGCCGCTGGTATCGTCCCGGCCGCGGACGTGGCTTCGCTCCGAGCGACCCGTACGACGATTGCGCAAACTCGTGCAGCGCCGATTCGTCGTCGAGCATGGCCTTCCGCAGTTCGATGATCTGGTCGCGCACCAACGCCGCACGCTCGAACTCGAGCGACTTCGCCGCGGTCTTCATCTGCGATTCCAGATCCTTGACCATGCGCGCCATCTCGTCCTTCGGCATGGACTTGACGGTGTACTCCGCCTTCTCCTCGGCGACCTTCTTGATCTGGTCGGTGATGTCGCGGATCGCCTTCGTGATACCCTCCGGCGAAATGCCGCGCTCTTCGTTGTGCGAACGCTGGATCGCGCGACGGCGCTCTGTCTCGCTGATCGCGAACTTCATCGAGGCGGTCATGTTGTCGGCGTACATGATCACAGTGCCCTCGACGTGGCGTGACGCGCGACCGATCGTCTGCACCAGCGATCCGCCTGACCGGAGATAGCCCTCCTTGTCGGCGTCGATGATGCAGACGAGGCTCACTTCCGGCAAATCCAGACCTTCCCGCAACAGGTTGATCCCCACGACCACGTCGTACACGCCGAGGCGCAGGTCGCGGAGGATCTCCACGCGTTCGAGCGTGTCGATCTCGCTGTGCAGGTAATGCGTGCGGACGCCCATCTCCTGGAGATAGTCGGCCAGATCCTCCGCCATGCGCTTCGTCAGCGTCGTGACAAGCACGCGCTGTTGCTTCTCGATGCGCTTCCTCACCTCATCGAGCAGATCGTCGATCTGCCCGCGCGTCGGCTTCACCTGGATCACCGGATCGAGCAGACCCGTCGGACGAATCACCTGCTCGACGACCTGGCTGCTATTGCCGAGTTCGTACGGCCCCGGCGTCGCCGAGACGAACACCACCTGGTTGAGGTGGTTCTCTAACTCCTCAAAGTTCAGCGGCCGGTTGTCGAGCGCCGACGGCAGCCGGAACCCGAAGTCGACGAGCGTCTGCTTCCGCGCGTAGTCGCCGTGGAACATGCCCCGCGCCTGCGGAATCGCGATGTGCGACTCGTCCACGAACATCAGGAAGTCGTCCGGGAAGTAATCGAGCAGTGTCCACGGCGTGCTCCCCGCGGCGCGTCGCGCCAAATGCCGGCTGTAGTTCTCGATACCGGAGCAGTAGCCCGCCTCGCGCATCGTCTCCAGGTCGTAGTTCGTGCGCTCTTCGAGCCTCGCCGCCTCCAGGACCTTGCCCTGACCGCGCAGATCCTGCAGCCGCTCACGTAGCTCGAGCTCGATGTCCTGGATCGCTTCGTCGAGCTTGTCCTTCGACGTCACGAAGTGCTTCGCCGGATAGATATCGATCTCCTCCCGGTCGGCGAGCAGTTCGCCCGTCAGCGGGTCGATCTCGATGATCCGCTCCACTTCGTCGCCGAAGAAGTCGATGCGTACCGCCAGCTCTTCGTACGAGGGCTGGATCGTGATGCTGTCGCCGCGCAGCCGGAACTTCCCGCGCACCAGGTTCATGTCGTTGCGCTCGTACTGCATGTCGACGAACCGCCGCATGATGCGAGAACGGTCGAACTTCTCACCTTTGCGCAGCTTGACGACGAAGCTCTGGTACTCCTCCGGCTCGCCGAGACCGTAGATGCACGACACCGACGCCACGATAAGCACGTCGCGCCGCTCAAAGAGCGCACGCGTCGCCGCATGCCGCAGCTTGTCGATCTCCTGGTTGATATCGGCGTCCTTGGCGATGTAGGTGTCGGTGCGCGGTATGTACGCCTCTGGCTGGTAATAGTCGTAGTACGACACGAAATACTCGACGGCGTTCTCCGGGAAGTGCTCCTTGAACTCCGAGCAGAGCTGCGCCGCCAGCGTCCGGTTCGGCGCCAGCACGAGCGTCGGGCGCTGATACTGCGCTACGATGTTTGCCATGGTGAACGTCTTGCCCGAGCCCGTGACACCCATGAGCGTCTGGGAGCGGTCGCCCCGCCCCAGGCCGGACACGAGCTGTTCGATGGCCTGCGGCTGGTCGCCGGTGGGCAGGAAGTCGGATACGAGTTTGAAGTCAGGCATGGACGGTCCCGGAAATCTCAGGCGGAATCTGATCAAGTCTAACAGAGCACCGACGAGGCCCGGCTGTGCGTCCGGGCCTCATCTTGTCGCGCTACTGTCAGCGTGATGTCAGCAGTCGACCGCTAGACGCTCCGCCGGATCACAAAAGCACCCGCAGCCGCGAAGATTGCACCGAGGCCGAGCGCCGCGGCGAACAGGACGACGCTGCCCGAACCACCGTCACTTCCCGTGCCTGTCCCGGTGCTTGGCGCCGCCACAGGTGGACCGGGCGTGCCCGCCACCGCCGGCGTCGCCGCCGCGGCCGTCGTCGGAGTCGCGACGCCCGCTCCCGCGGTCGGTTCGCCGCCCGCTGCGGCGTTCACGGTCACCGTGCCGCTCATCACTTGTCCGTGGACCTCGCAGGAATAATTGAAGGTGCCCGCTGTATTGAACGTCTGGCTGAACGATCCGGTCGCCTGTTGCGGACTTTCAAATGAGCCGTCGCTGGCCGTGACCGTGTGTGGGTTCACGCCTGACCAGTTCCAGGTCACTGTGCCGCCGACGTCGATCGTGACCGCCGCGGGACTAAAGACGTTATCGCCCACGCTGACCGTCGCCGATTCCTGTGCCCTCGCCGCCGGTGGCCCGGACAGCAAGATCGTGCCCGCCAGCGCTAGCGCGATTACCGTGATGATGAGCCGCATCATGTACATGATCCCTTCCCTGGGTAGCTTCGCGTATTGGCGAAGCGCCTATCCTCGCAGCAAGGCCGCCGCACGACGCAGGTCGCGCGACGGTCATCGCCTCCATGATCTACGTTTGCCCGGCTCGTTCCGATGCAAAGGATGCATTGCGTTCGCGTCCCGGGGCATAACGTTTCGCGGGCGTGCCGTTGCGCTGATTCGCGCATTTGTTCGACAATGGTGGCATGCAGGTCTACGCCGTCCACGAGCTGACGACCTACCTCCGTGAGCTGTTCGAGACCGATCCGCACCTCAGCGACATCTGGATCTCGGGCGAGGTCTCGAACGTCAGCCGTCCTGCGTCCGGGCACGTCTACTTCACCCTGAAGGACGGCGATGCGCAGGTCCGGGCCGTCTTCTTCGCCCGTCGCGGACAGCCGTCCAACGCGACGTCCCGCATGGTCGAGAACGGACACGCGGTCGTCGCGCATGGCCGCGTTTCGCTCTACGAACAGCGGGGCGATTTGCAGCTGTACGTTGATTTCGTCCAGCCCGAAGGGGTCGGCGCGCTCCAAATGGAGTTCGAGCGCCTCAAGGCGCAGCTCGCGGAGCAGGGCTTGTTCGACGAATCCCGGAAGCGACCCCTGCCGCGCTTCCCGCGCAAGATCGGCGTCGTCACGTCGCCTTCGGGCGCCGTGTTTCATGACATCTGCCATGTCCTCGAACGGCGCTGGCCGCTGGCGGAAGTCGTGCTGGCCCCCACGCCCGTACAGGGCCCCGACGCGGCGGCAGGCATCATCGGCGGTATCCAGCAACTCAACGCGCGCGGCGACATCGACGTCATCATCGCGGGCCGCGGCGGCGGCTCGTACGAGGAACTGTGGGCGTTCAACGAGGAGCCGGTCGTGCGCGCCGTCTTCGCGACCGGCGTTCCCATCGTATCGGCGGTCGGGCATGAGACAGATACGACGATCAGCGACTTCGTCGCCGACCGGCGTGCGCCGACGCCGTCGGCCGCCGCTGAGATCGTCGCGCCGGACCGCATCGACGTGTCAGTACGGATCGGCATCGCCGCGGGGACCATGGAGTCGATCCTGAGTCAGCAGATCCGCATCAAGCAGGAGAGCGTGCGCACAGCGGCGCAGTCGATGGACCGTCGCGTGCCGGATGTCTACACGCAACGTCAGCACATCGACGAACTGGCGCGGCGCGGACAACAGGCGATGGAGCATGCGCATCGCGGCGCAGTCAGCAACGTCGGCGGCTGTGTCTGGCGGCTCCGCGCGCTCGACCCTTTCGCCACGCTCGAACGCGGCTACGCGATCGTGCAGCGTGGCGGGGCGATCGTCGCGAGCGTGGCGGGCGTCAAAGCCGGCGACGCGCTCGATATTCGCGTGAAGGACGGTGGCATCGGCGCGCATGTCGATGGCGGCGCTCCGGCGGCGCGCAGACGGCCCCGCCGCTCTGTGCCGGAGGCGCAGGCGCCGCTCTTCAGCATGCCGGAAGAGCGCGCTTAGGAGGACCGATGGCAAAGGAACCAAAGGCCGAGACGTTCGAGCACTTGTACGCGCGGCTGGAAGAGTCGGTCGGCAAGCTCGAGCAAGGCGGCCTCACACTCGAGCAGGCGATCGCCCTGTACGAGGAGGGCATGACGCTCGCGCGCAGATGCCAGGACATGCTCGACGCGGCGGAACAGAAGATCACCAAATTAAAAGAGTCATTCGCACCTGTGCCGGAGCGCCTGAACGGCCGCACAATAGGCGACGAGGTCGCCGGATACGAGTACGTTCCCGAGGAAGACGCCGAACCGCCGGCCGACGGGCCTTCCGAATAATCCGGTTGCGTGCCACGGCGGCCTCGGGCTAGGGTGAACCGGCAGAAAGGGAGATCGTCGTGCTGCGCATCGGCTGGTTCTCAACGGGACGCGGCGAGGGATCGCAAAAGCTCCTGCGCGCCGCCGTCGAGGCGATCACAGAGGGCCGGCTCGACGCCGAGATCGCGTTCGTCTTCTCGAATCGCGAACCCGGTCAATTCGAGGCCACCGACACCTTCTTCAGCCAGGTCAACGCGTGCGGCATCCCGCTCATCACGCTCTCCGACGCGCGCTTCCGCCGCGAGAACGGCGGCGAAGTGGCCCGCGTGGGCCAGCCGCTCCCTGCTTGGCGCACGGACTACGACCGCCGCGTCGCAGAACTGCTGGATCCGCACGGCTGCGACCTCGGCATGCTCGCCGGCTACATGCGGATCACGACCGAGCCTCTCTTCTCGTGGCGGCCGCTGCTCAATATGCATCCCGCCGCACCCGGCCAACCTGCGGGCACGTGGCAGGATGTGACGTGGAAGTTGATCGAGCAGCGTGTGGACCACGGTGGCGTGCGCATCCACCTCACGACGGAAGCGCTCGACGAAGGCACGATCGCCACCTACTGCACGTACCCCTTGCGGGGCGCGACGATCGACCTGCTCTGGCGCGGGATCGAGCACCGCAGCGTCGACGAGATACGCGCGTCGGACGGCGAGGCGAATCCGCTCTTCCAGGAGATCCGCCGCCGCGGTTCGTCGCGCGAACTGCCGCTCGTCGTCGAAACGCTGCGCGCATTCGCCGATGGCCGCCTCCGCATCGAAGGGGATCGCGTCATGATGGCCGATGACACCAAAGTTGTCGGCGGCTACGATCTGACGCCGGAGATCGAAGGTTCGCTCGCAAAGGCCGCTCTCGCCTGATTTGTTGCTTTCCGTAATTGACGGCCTTATGGCCACCGGTTACGATGTCGCGGCCATGAGCAATCCCGTGTGCGCATCTTGCGACGCCATCGTCGACACCAGCGACAACTTCTGCCGCCGTTGCGGCGTTGCCGTCGAGCAGACGCTGCCGGCGGTGCGGTCGAATATGTCGACGACGATCTGGCAGCCGGCGGTCTCGCCGGTCGTCAAGGGTGCGGCCGTGATGGCGGCGGGCACCGTCGGGCAGTTCCTGTTCCGGCGTGCCGTTAGCACGTTGCTCAGTGGCGGCAGATCGCGCAAGGCGGGCGCGATTCGAGTCGGACGGGGACGCGGCGACGACGGGATGGTCGACGAAGCGCAGATCATCACCGAAACGATCATGATGCGGCGCGTGCGGGTGCGCCGCCAGGCCTGACGCCGCAGCTCTTCGCTACGCACATCAGTCGATCCCGGGGCGGGCAGGACACCAGGACCGGTCGCCGATGCGAGCGCGGCTCCTCGCGGTTGTTGCATCTATCATAGTCGGCATTGCGGCGTTCGCTGCCCTCGCGACGCCCGACGCATCCGCATACGAGCACGTCCGCAACGGCGGCTTCGAACTCGGCACTGAAGGATGGTCGGCCGGATATGGCGCCACGATCACGTCAGCGCAGCATCCCGAAGTGGCGCCCGCCGACGGCACATCGAGCGGCAAAGTCATGCTCGGGGGAACCCGCTTCGAGCTCCGGCCAGCGATGAGCGGTCCTGTCGACGCCGGTACGTACGAATTCTCCGCTCAGGTGCTGACGTCCTACGCCGGGAGTGTTCGGGCACAGGTGCACGGTTCAGGCTTCGAGGGCTCAACGATGGCGAACGCCCAGCCCGGCGTGTGGACGCCCCTCCGCATGGCCGTCAATGCCACCGCGGCTGGCGAACTGTCCATTTCGATCAGCGGCTCCGGCGCGCCCGGCGATGTTCTGTACGTCGACGCCGTGCGACTGATCGGCGCACCGCCTGTCACGCTCACGCCGACGGCGGCGCCTGCTCTCGCGGCCACGACGCCGGTCCCAAGTGCGACAGGACTTGCCTCTCCGACGGCGACGCCCACGACGGCACGGGCCGATGCGATAGCAGCGCATCTTCGGAACGCATCGTTCGAGGAGATTGGCGACGACGGACTTCCGTTCGCCTGGGCCAAGTTCGGCGGGACGCTCTCCGTCGCGCCGGACCGCGCGCGGTCGGGACGGCACGCCGCGCGGGTCGACAGCAACACCGCCTCGACGAAGTGGCTGTATCAGACCGTGCTCGTCGAACCCGGAGCGACGTACGCGTTTGAGGCGTGGATCTGGCACGACGATCCAGCCGTCGCGGCCGCGTTTCTGCGCGTCTCCTGGTACGCGAGCGCCGACGGCGGCGGTGAGTCGATCACCAGCGTCGATTCCACCACGCGGCTTGATACGCCCATCTCCGGCTATCGCCATCTGACCACCGGCGCAATCAACGCGCCCGCAAACGCACGGACCGCAAGACTGCGCGTCATGCTCGCGCCTTCATCGGGGGCACCGGCGGCCATCTTCGTCGACGATGCGGCATTCTCGTCGGCAACACCACTGGCGCCGGTTGTAGCAGCGCCCGTGCCGGACGACGACGCCGGTGCTGAATCACTGAGCGCCGGCAGTGCCCGTCCGTCACGCAGCACCGGCAGCGCGGCGTCCGGCGCGGGCGTCTTCGCTTCAGCCCATTCGTCCGGCGCCGATGCTCCGACACTCGTCATCAACGAAGTGCTGTTCGATGCGGACACCGCCGGCGCCGACGCGGAGGGCGAGTGGGTCGAGATCTACAACCCCGGCGGCCACGACGTTTCGCTCGCCGGTTGGACGCTCAGGGACAACGCCCGCGCCTCATCGGTCCCCGACATCATCATCCCTGCAGGTGATTTCGCCGTCGTGGCCGCTTCCGATAGCTTTCTGGCGACGTACCCCGACTTCCTAGGCGTCGTCGCGTGGCTGGACGGTCGCCTGGGCAACGGCCTGGGTAACGACGGTGACAGCCTCGAACTGATCTCCCCGACTGGCACAGTCGTCGACGCGATCTCCTGGGGCGACGAGTCGTCGATCCTCGAACCGCCGATCGACGCCGTGCCGGCCGGCCATTCGATCGAGCGCCGCATGGCCGGCGTCGATACGAATGCCGCCGAAGACTTCGTCGACAACAACGATCCGTCACCGGGACGTCCGTTTGACGCTGATGCGACCAATCCGAAGCCGCTAAGTCGCACGACGACGGTCGAGGTGCTGGAGGCAACGGGTGCGCAGGACTTCGACTGGGTGCCGTGGGCGCTCGTCGCCGTGTCCGGCGTCGCGCTGGCCGGCGCCGTCGCGTGGCGCGCGATCGAGGCTGTCCGCGCGCGGTCGCGGCCCGCGTGAAGGAGCGTCTGCAGAAGGTCCTCGCACGCGCCGGCCACGGCTCGCGGCGCTCCGCCGAGACGCTGATCGCGTCCGGACGCGTGCGCGTCAACGGTGAGACCGTCACCGAACTCGGCACGCAGGCCGATCCCGACGTTGACCGCATCGAGGTCGATGGTCGTCCCGTGACGGTGGCGACCGAGCGCGTCTACCTGGCCATGAACAAGCCGTTCGGTTTCGTCACCACGGCGAGCGACCCGCAACGGCGCAAGACGGTGATGGACTTGCTGCCGCCGGGCCTGCCGCCCCACGTATTCCCCGTCGGACGCCTGGACCGGGACACCGAAGGACTGCTGTTCTTCACCAATGACGGCGAGTTTGCGCATCGCATGGCGCACCCGCGGTTCCAGATCGAGAAGGAGTACGTCGCGCTCGTCGAGGGTCGCCCGGACGACCCCACGCTACGACAGTTGGGCAGCGGGATCGTCATCGACGGTGAGGAGACCGCACCCGCGCGTGCCGAACTGGCACCCGCACCCGAGGGCTTCGAGGGACGCCCGCAGCATAGCTGGGTGCGCCTCACGATCCATCAAGGACGCAAGCGCCAGGTCCGGCGCATGTTCGGCGCCGTCGGGCATCAGGTGCGCACCCTGGTCCGCACACGCATCGGCGATGTGGAGATCGGCCGCCTGGCGAAGGGGAAAACGCGCCGCCTCACCAGCTCCGAGGTCGATGCGCTGCGCAAGATCGTCGGACTGGGAGAGACGTAGGCTGCTTTCTCGCATCGCGACTTCGCGCCTATAATCGCGCGATCCCGGGAGGCCCACCGTCACGACCTCAGACCAGTCACAACGCCGAAATGCGGGCGTGATCGCGATCGACGGGCCGGCGGCGTCGGGCAAGAGCGCCGTCGGTGTGGCCGTGGCGACTCGACTCGGCTTCCGGTTCTTCGATACGGGCGCCATGTACCGCGCAGTGACGTGGTACGCGCTGCGGCGCAACATCGACGTACACGATCCGCATGCGCTCGCGACGCTCGTCGAACATGCGAGCGTGACCGTACGCGAAGCCCCGCGTGGCTCCGCCGACGCAACCTCCGTGCGGGTCGATGGCGAAGACGCCACCCCGCATCTTCGCGACTCACCGGTAGAAGCCCATGTGTCGGTGGTTTCACGCGTTCCCGGCGTACGCCGGGCGCTGGTGCGGATCCAGCGTGAACTGGCGAGCGACGGGGCCGTCGTCATGGCTGGACGCGATATCGGCACCGTCGTGCTCCCCGATGCCGACTGCAAGATCTACCTCGATGCATCCCGAGAGGTGCGCGCACAGCGCCGGCGCAAGCAGATCCTCGATGCGGGCGGTGAGGCTGATTATGATGACCTGCTGGCGGATCTGGAGCGCCGCGACGGCATCGATTCCTCGCGCCCGGCGTCTCCGTTGACGGCGGCACCCGACGCGGTGATCATCAATACCGATAACCTTTCGGTCGATGAGGTCGTCGAGCGCATCGTGGAGATGGCAACGTGATCAAGCGCATCGTGCCGTTCTCGTACTGGGCTATCGTCTGGTTCATCCGGCTGTGCATGTTCCTCTACATCCGCAGCACGAAGACCACCGGGCTCGAGAACATCCCGCGAGAAGGCGGCGCCATCCTCGTCTCGAACCATCTCAACAATGCCGACCCGTGCATCATCCCCGGCGTCACCAGCCGGCGCATCGTCACGATGGCGAAGAAGGAGATGTTCCGCTGGCCCGTGATTAGCTGGCTCTTCAAGTTCATCGGCGCTTTTCCGGTCGATCGGCAGGGCGCCGATCTTGGCGCGCTGCGCGAGGCTCAGCGCCTCGTCAACGACGGCTTGCTGCTCCTGATGTTCCCTGAGGGCACGCGATCGAAGGATCGCCAGTTGCACCGCGGCTTTCCCGGGACGGCGCTCGTCGCGTACCGCACCGGCGCCCCGATCATCCCGATCGCGATTACCGGCACCGAAGGATTACCGTGGCCCTGGGTGTTCTTTCGGCCATTCATCGGCCCGCGCGTGACCGTCACGATCGGCGAGCCGTTCTACCCACCGGCGACCGGGCGCATCACGACGCAGGCAGCGAAAGACGCCACCGACCAGATCATGCTCCGCGTCGCGGAGTTGTTGCCCGAGTCGTACCAGGGGGAGTTCCGCGAGGCCGTCGCCAGCGGTCGTGTCGGCTCAGCTATTTCGACGGAAGCCTAGGCCGCGAGGCTTCCGACGGGCTCCTCTACGATGTTCTCAGACGGCCGCCGCACCCACGCGAGCGCGCTGAACTCGAGCACAATGAGGCACGACGCCAGCAGGCTCAACAGGATCGCACCGTCGGTCGCGAGACCGAGCGGGTCGCCGTAGCGATCGGCCGCTTGCGACGCACTCGTCACCGCAAGCCATGCGATCGTGAAGGTGACCGAGAACGCAATCTGCACGACGCGAATGTTGCCGACGAGTCGATGCCACGCGAGACCAAACAACCACAGCAAGATCGCCAATGCCCACCCGACGATGAGGTACGCGCTGATCAGGAACGTCGGGGCGGCGGCGGCGCCCAGCACCACGCCCAGGGGTATCGCCACGCGTGGGCGCCAGCCTCCGTGGCGCGCCACCAGGATGCCGCCCAGGATCGCCAGCGGCGCCGCGACCAGCAGCCCGACGAGCCACAAGAGCGCAAAGATGAATTGCATGACGCCTCCCCAATAAGGGTCGGCGGGAGACCGACCTACTTGCGCCCCGGTCGGGCCGGAATCGCCGCGAACCCGCCATCCGGCTGGGTCATGTCACGGCTGGCAGAGCGACGGCGCGGGAAGAGCCAATCCCAGGACGCGGCGCTGAATTCCAGCACGATGAGGGTCGCCACGAGCGGACTCGTGAGGAACGCGCCATCGGCCGCGACCTTTCGCGCCCCTTCGCCCGATTGGAAGAGTTCACCGACGCTGCCCGCCATCAGCCAGCCGAAGGCGAACACGATGACCACAGCAATCTCCAGGAACTGCACGTCCGTGACGTACCGATGCCATGCGCCGGCTACCGCCCAGATGAACGCGGCGGCGATCCACCCGAGCAGGAAGATGTAGGACCCGAGAAGGAACGTCGGAGCGGCGATCATGCCGATGGCCACGCCCGCTGGCACCGCCACTAGCGGTCGCAAGTGATGCCGAAGCATCGCGAGCACGCCGCCGCCGACCGCCACGGGCACGGAGGCGAACAGCAGGACGCTCCACACGAGCCAGAATCCCTCCATCGCGCACTCCACTTCCAGCTTCGTGCAGCGCATCACAATGACGCTATACTGACTGCGCATATCGTGCGATCAGCGTGCTGGCCGCGGCCGTGCTCGCGTGTCAGGTTGAGGACATGCAGGTCATCAAAGCCAAAGAACTCGGGTTCTGCATGGGCGTGCGACGCGCCGTCGACATGATGGAGCACGCCGCGGGCGAACTCGGGCCCATTACGAGCCTCGGCTCGACCGTGCATAACCCGCAGGTCGTCGGCAAGCTGCGCGAGCGTGGCGTCGACGTCATCGCCACGATCGACGAGATCGACGCGCGTCCAGTCGCCATCACGGCGCACGGCGTCGGCCCCACGGTCCTCAGCGCGCTCGAGGCGCGCGGAGCGCAGATTGTCGATACCACCTGCCCGATCGTCACGCGCGCTCAGCAGTGGGCGAAGAAGCTCACCGACGAGGGCTTCGGCGTCATCGTCTTCGGCGACCCGAACCATAAGGAAGTGCGCGGCATCCTCGGCTGGGCGAACGGCAAGGTCGTCACGATGCGCAGCGCCGACGAACTGGACGCACCCCTGCCCGCGTGGATGCCGTCCCGCGTCGGAGTGCTCTCACAGACCACGGAGACGGAAGCGCACTTCGCCGCGTTCGTGCACAAGTTGCTGACGGCGCATATCGACCATATCAGCGAACTGCGCGTCATCAACACGCTCTGCAACGCGACGACGAGTCAGCAAGCCGCCACGGAAGAGTTGACCGGTCAGGTCGACCTGATGATCGTAGTCGGCGGCAGGGAGAGCGCGAACACGCGCCATCTCGCGGAAGTCGCCCGCGAACGCGGGATCGAGACGTACCACGTCGAATCCGCAGACGAGATCGACCGTGCATGGCTCGCCGGTCACGAGAACGTCGGCGTTGCGGCGGGAGCATCGACCCCCGACGTGGTGATCGATGAGGTCGTAGAGCGCCTCCACGCCCTGGCCCCGAACTGATCTCTATGTCTCCTGACGTACCAATCTTGAACCTGGCGCGCGGCCGATGACCGAAGTACGACGCAGGCCGAGCAGCCGCCGCCCCAACGAAGGTGGCGTGATCGACGCGGTGCGCGTGGGCAGCCTCGCCGACGAAATAGGCCTGCAGCGAGGCGACCGCATCACGGCGATCGACGGACGCGCGCTGCGCGACGCCGTCGACTTCCAGTTCTATGCCGCGGAAGACACCATCGAGCTGGAAGTCGTCCGCGCCGGCGAGCCCGAGGTCATAGAAGTCGAGAAGTTCATCGATGAAGATCTCGGCATCGAGTTCCAGGACGCCGCGTTCGATGGTGTCCGCACGTGCAACAACAGTTGCTTCTTCTGCTTCCTCAAGGGCAATCCGAAGGGGTTGCGCAAGACGCTCTACGTCAAGGACGACGACTACCGGCTGAGCTTCTTCCACGGCAACTTCGTCACGCTGACGAACCTCAGCGAGCAAGACTGGGCGCGCCTCGAAGAGCAACGGCTGTCACCGATCAACGTCTCGGTGCACGCCACCGAGCCGGAGCTTCGACGCTACATGCTGGGCAACAAGACCGCGCCAGATATTTGCGAGCAGTTGCGCCGCCTCGACGCGATCGGCATTCAGGCCAACACGCAGGTCGTGCTCTGCCCCGGCGTCAACGACGGCGACGCACTCGACCGCACGATCAACGACCTGACATCGCTGCATCCGGCCGTGCAGAACGTCTCGATCGTGCCTGTCGGCGCGACGACGTACGCCGAGGAACGCATCGAGCGCCAACACCACGCCGATGAAGTCGAAGAAGTGAACGTGGAGCACGCACGGCGCGTAAAGGCGCAGGTCGAACCCTGTCAGCGCCGGTTCCGCAAGGAACTGGGCAAGACGCTCGTGTATCTCGCCGACGAATACTACCTGCTCGACGGCGGCGAGCCTCCCGGCGTCGCGCACTACGACGGCTTCCCACAGTTCGAAAATGGCATCGGCATGGCGCGCTCTCTGATCGAAGACTGGAGGAAGACGCGCCGATCGATCGGCGCTGGGGCTAAGCAGCGCTATGCGGTCGATCGCGTCAGCCTCGTCTGCGCGACGCTCATCGCACCCACGCTCCGCCGGATCGCGCGCGAATTCGCCGCCGCCACCGGCATCGAAGTCACGGTACACGCGCTTGAGAACACGTTCTTTGGTCCGCGCGTGAACGTGTCCGGGCTGCTCGTCGCGGAGGACATTGAGCGCCAGTTGCGCGGCCGCGACCTCGGCGACCTCGTCGTGATGCCGCGCTACGCGCTGGACTACACCGCGAACCGATTCCTCGACGACGGCACGCCTGACCAACTGCAGCGCAGCCTCGGCCTGCCGATCGGGTTCGCGTCGTCTCTGCGCGCGGTCTTGCAAATCGTGTCAGAACCGTTAGAATCGCCCGTGTCGGGCGCCGAAACCGCGGCGGCCACGAACGGTAAGGCCTGGGTCGACTATGCGGCCCTGAACGAAGGAGGTGCGCCGGCAGCGGCGAGGTAGGAGCGTAATCAACACAGCGCCAGGTCCGCTTCGCAGGATCGCCCGGCACGGCCGGATTAGAGACGCGAGCGCGGACGACGAGGCAGAGGCTCATCGAAAGACTCGGCGGATGGCCTCTCGGCAGCACAGTCGTCATGGACGGAGCAAAACGCGGCGCGCGAGCGCCCGACAAAGACCGGCCAGCGTGCAAGCCTCCGTCGAGGCTTCGCTCCCCCTCCGCAGACCGTGATACCCGCTCGATGCCTCGCCTCGCGAGCACAGGCGCGATCGTGCCGATCGCGACCCAAGCAAGGAGTCTGCATTGCCACACGAACGGAATCGTTACGCCACGCCGCACTCGCTCGATGCCTGGGCAATCCCTTCACGCCTATGGTTGACCTGCTCGGAGGTGGCCTAGATGTGCGGGATCATCGGATATACCGGCGAACGGGACGCCGCGCCGCTGCTGCTCGATGGGCTGCAACGCCTCGAGTACCGCGGCTACGATAGCGCGGGCATCGCCCTGCTTGACGGCGGTGAGATCCACGTCGCAAAGGGCGCCGGCAAGCTTTCGACGCTCCGTGCCGCCCTCGAGGGCGCGTATCCCGCCGGCGCCGCCGGCATCGGTCACACCCGCTGGGCGACGCACGGAAAGCCGACGACGGACAACGCGCACCCCCACCTCGATTGCGCCGGAGACGTCGTCGTCATTCACAACGGCATCGTCGAAAATTACCTCGCGCTGCGCAACGAACTGAGCGCGCATCATCTGCGCTCGGAGACTGACACGGAAGTGTTGCCGCACCTCATCGAACGCTATCTCGACGAAGGAGACGATCTCCTAACGGCGCTACGGCGCACCATCGCGCGCATCGATGGCGCGCACGCGATCGTCGTCATGTCGCGGCGCGAGCCGGGCACACTGTTCGCGGCCCGCTGTGGCAACGCGGGTGGCGTGGTCGTGGGTTACGGCGAGGGTGAGATGTTCGTCTCCAGCGACCTCACCGCGCTTTTGCCCGAAACCCAGCGCGTCGCATTTCTGTCAGACGGAGAGATCGCGTGCGTCGCGGCTTCCGGCGTACGGTACGTCTCGTTCGACGGCGCGCCGATCGAGAAGCAGCCGCAAGTCGTGCCGTTTGACGCCGTCTCGGCCGCAAAGGGCGCATTCAAGCACTTCATGCTCAAGGAGATCATGGAGCAGCCGCAGTGCATCATGGATACGCTTCGCGGGCGCGCCATCTTTGATCCGCCGGGCGTCGACCTCGAAGACGTGGCCATCAGCGACGACGTGCTGCGCTCGGTCGAGCGCGTGATGCTCATCGGCATGGGCACGAGCATGCACGCGGCGATGGTCGGCCGCACGTACTTCGAGCGGATCGCCTGCATCCCGTCGGAAGTCGACAACTCCTCGGAGTTCCGCTATCGCGACGCGCTCGTCGACGGGCGCACGCTCGTCGTGTCAGTCGCGCAGTCCGGTGAGACGGTGGACACGCTGGAGGCGATGTCCGACGCCGGCCGTCATGGCGCTCCTCAGCTTACGGTCTGCAATACTCCGGGCGCCCAGACGACACGCGTCGCCGACGGCTTCGTCCTGACGCGCTGCGGCCCCGAAGTTGCCGTCGCCAGCACCAAGACGCTCGTGGCGTCCATCACCGCGCTCTACCTGCTGGCGATTCGCGTCGGCATGGCCCGTGGCGCGCTCGATGCCGAACGCGCCGGCGAGCTGATCAACGACCTGGCGACGATCCCGAACCTCGTCGGTGACGTCCTCAAGCTGGACCCCGAGATCGAGAAGATCGCGCACCGGCTGTTCCGCCACGATGACTTCCTGTTCCTCGCCCGCGGACTCCAGTACCCGATGGCGATGGAGGGCGCGCTGAAGCTCAAGGAAGTCAGCTACATCCACGCCGAGGGCTATCCGGCAGGGGAGATGAAGCATGGCCCGATCGCGCTCATCGACCGCAACATGCCCATCGTCGCGATTGCTGTTGATGATGGCACGCGCGAGAAGATGCTCTCGAATATCGAGCAGGTGCGCGCCCGCGACGGCATCGTCGTCGGCATCGTCAGCAAAGGTGATACCGAAATTGCCTCGAAGTGCGAATACGCGCTCGAGATGCCGCGCACGACGCCGCTGCTCTACCCGCTGCTCACCGCCATCCCGATGCAGTTGCTGTCGTACCACATCGCCCTGCGTCGCGGCTGCGACGTCGACCAGCCACGCAACCTGGCGAAAACAGTGACGGTGGAGTGAGCGCTGACCAGCGGCGCTGGGGCAACATATCGCATAGCGGCGTCCGCCCTGCCGGCGTTGACCACATCCGGCGTCTGAGTTAGTGTAAGAGTGACACTAACTCAGGCGCATTCGGGGTCATCCATGCTGCAGCGGTTCGATTACATCGTCGTCGGGTCAGGGATCGCGGGACTCTATGCCGCCCTGCTCGCGCGGCAGCACGGCAGCGTCTGCGTGCTCACCAAGGGCAGCATCGACGAGTGCAATACGAAGTACGCGCAGGGTGGCATCGCCGCCGCCGTCGGCACCGACGACAACGCCGGCCTTCACCTGCGCGACACCATCGAAGCCGGTGCCGGACTGGTGGACGAAGAGGCGGCGCGCATCCTCGTCGAAGCCGCCGCAGACCGCATCAGCGACCTCGTGACCTTCGGCGTCCCCTTCGACAGCACCGACGGCGAAGTCGCACTCGGCCGCGAAGCGGCGCATAGCCGCCGCCGCATCCTGCACGCAGGCGGCGACTCCACCGGCGCCCACATCGAGATCTCGCTCAGCGGCCTCGCGAAGATGTCGCACATCACGATCAAGGAGTACGTCCAGGTCGAAGAGATCGTCGTCGAGAACGGCCGCGCGAGCGGTGTGCTCGCACTCGACACGCGGACGAACGCCAACGAGCGCTTCGATGCCGGCGCGATCGTTCTTGCGACGGGCGGTATCGGCCAGTTATTCCGCGTCAGCACCAACCCGGAGATCGCCACGGGTGACGGCGTCGCGCTCGCCTATCGCGCCGGCGCCGAGGTGCAGGACATGGAGTTCATCCAGTTCCACCCCACCGCGCTGCGCCTGCCAGGCGTGCCCATCTTCCTCATCACAGAGGCGGTGCGTGGCGAGGGTGGCGTGCTCGCGAACGCCGTCGGCGAGCGATTTATGCCGCGCTATCACGCAGACGCTGAACTCGCTCCTCGCGACGTCGTCGCGCGAGCGATCGTGAGCGAAATGACGCACACGGCATCGGATCGCGTGTACCTCGACATCACGCACCTGCCGGCGGAACGGATTACGGCGCGTTTTCCCCAGATCTACAAGTACTGTCTCGACCACGGCCTGGACATGACCCGGGAGCCGATCCCGGTGTCGCCGGCCGCGCACTACATCATGGGCGGCGTCCGCACGAACACCTGGGGCGAAACGACGCTCCCGGGCCTCTACGCCTGCGGCGAGGTCGCCTGCACCGGCGTGCACGGCGCCAACCGTCTCGCCAGCAACTCGCTCCTCGAAACCGTCGTCTTTGCCAAGCGCATCGTGCAGCGCACGCTCGATACAACCGGCGCTGCCGCTGAGCTGACCGCCGACGCGCGCGAGTTGCCCCGCTTCGCGAACGAAAGCGGGTCGCATCCGGATCGCCCATCACTGCAGGCACTGATGTGGGACAACGTAGGGATCGTGCGCGACGGCGAAGGATTGCGTCACGCGACACGACAGCTTGCGGCGTGGCGCGCGGCGCTTCCGCAGCCCCTCGATCGCCTGTCGCACGAGCTGGCAAACATGCTGCTCGCCGGGCGGCTCATGGCCGAAGCCTCCCTGCTGCGCGAAGAGAGCCGCGGCGCCCACTGCCGCACGGACTACCCCGAGCCCGTCGATGCATGGCGCCGCCACATCGCCTTCCGGCGCAGGATCTGACGGATGATCCAGGGAGCACCGCTGCCGCCGCACGTCATCGATGAAGCCGTCCTCGCCGCGCTCGAAGAGGATGCCGCGCACAACGACGTCACGACCGCCGCGGTCCTTGCGCCCGGCCAGTGGGGGCGAGGCGCGTTCATCGCCAAGACCGCGGGCGTGATCGCCGGCCTGCCCGTCGCGGCCGCTGCCATGACCGCGCTCGACGAGGATGTCTCCTTCGACACGCTCGTCGCAGAAGGCCACCAGGTGATTGCCGGGACGACTATCGCCGAGGTTGAAGGCCAGCTTGCGGCGATCCTGGCGTGCGAGCGCGTCGCCTTGAACTTTCTGCAGCGGCTTTCGGGCATCGCCACGCTGACACGCGACTTCGTCGATGCCGTGCAAGACACGAACGCTGTGATTCTCGACACCCGCAAGACGACGCCCGGGTTGCGCGTGCTCGAACGCTACGCCGTGCGCGCCGGCGGGGGCCGCAACCACCGCTTCGCGCTCGCCGACGGCATCCTGATCAAGGACAACCACATCGAAGCGTCGAAGCAGGACGGCACCCCGCACCTCGGCGACATCGTGCGGCAAGTCCGCAAGTCGGCGCCCCACACCCTGCGCATCGAGATCGAATGCACCGACGACGAGCAGGTCGCACAGGCTTTGGAGGGCGGCGCAGACGTCATCCTGCTCGACAACATGGACGTCGAAGCGATCCGTGCCGCCCTCCGCGTTATCGACGGCCGCGCGCAGGTCGAGGCATCGGGCGGTATCACCCTCGCGAACGTCGCGGAGATCGCGCGCACGGGTGTCGACTTTATCTCGATCGGACGCCTCACGCACTCCGCACCCGCACTCGACATCAGCCTCGATATCTCGACGGTCTGATGGCACAGATTGTGATTGTGTCCGGCCCGCCGGCCAGCGGCAAGAGCACCGTCTGCGAAGCACTGTGCGAGCGCTATGACCGCACCGTACATCTGGAGACCGACGACGCCTACGGTTGGATCCGCATGGGCTTTGTGCGGCCATGGCACACGGATTCATCGCGCCAGAATATGATGGTGAGCCGGGCAGCGGCGCGAGCGGCCACTGCATTCGCCCAGGAGGGCTATGCCGTCTTCATCGACGGCGTGATCGGGCCCGCTCACCTCCCCGTGTATTTGGAAGAACTGGAGAAGGCGGGCGTCCCCGTCCATTTCGCCCTGCTGCTGCCCGCGCTCGATGTGGCAGTGCGGCGAGCCGCCCAGCGCGAAAAGCGCATCACAGGCGCAGAGGAGATGTTCCGGCGTGTCTACCCGATGTTCAGCGACGCGCCGAACTTCGCGGGTTGCACGATCGATACCAGCGACATGACGCCGATGCAAACGGCCGACCGCGTGATGGACGCATGCGGCGCCGGTTCGTGCCTGGTGCTGCCGAAGCCCTAGCTCCGACGCGGTCGATCCAGCTCCGCGCTGTCCACGACGATTGTCACCGGGCCATCGTTGACCAGCTCAACGTCCATCATGGCGCCGAAGCTGCCCGTCGCGACGCGCAGGCCCAGCGCTTCGAGTTCATTCACGAACGCTGCGATCAGCGCCTCGGCGACTCCCGACGGCGCCGCGCCCGTGAAGCTCGGCCTCCGTCCCTTCCGCGTATCGGCGAGGAGTGTGAACTGGGACACGACCAACGCCTCGCCGCTTATGTCCAGCAGCGACGCGGCGAAGCGGCCCTCCTGGTTCCCGAAGATGCGCATCTCCGCACACTTTTTCGCCAGACGGCGCGCCGTCGCCTCATCGTCGCCGGCCGCCGCCCCCACGAGTATCAGCAGCCCGACGCCGATCTCGCCCGCGGTCTCACCGTCGAACCGGACGCTGGCGCGCCGCACGCGCTGCAGGACGATGCGCAATCAGCCCGCCGCGGCGCCTTCTGTCGCGGTGTCGGTAGATGTGGACTCCGTCGAAGCGGGGGTTGCAGGGGCGGCGGGGGCGGCGTCGTGGCTATGGCCGCCGGCGCCATGCTTGTGTCCGTGGCCATCAGCGGCTGCGGGCGTCGGTGCCGGCGTGGACGTGTCGTCTGAGCCGGAGCCGCGGCTGTCCGTCTTGTAGAAGCCGCTCCCCTTGAACACGATGGGCGGCGCAAAAAGCACGCGCTGCGCCGCCTTGCCGCACTTGGGGCACTTCTGGCGCGCCGGGGCGCTGAACGTCTCGCGCTTTTCGTACTGGTCGCCGCAGCTTTCGCAGAGATACGCGTACGTGGGCAATGTCGTCGATCCTCCAACGAGCCTAATATATGCGAAAAGTTTAGCTATCGGGTCAGGAATTCGGCAAGCGCCCGTCAATCATCTTCGGGCCTATTCGGATTGAAGAGCTGCGGACCCAGGTACAGGTCATCGAAATAGACATCGGCTACCGCCGCACCGTCCGCGGCGCCCTCCCGATCCCGCACTGCCAGCGAAAGCTCGAGGTACTCCCAGCCGATGGGATCCCAACCCAGCCGCGACCGGATCGCCTCCGGCACGGGATAGGAGAAGTACGTCCATTGCCCCGTCGAAGGTTCATCTCGGCTCAGGAAGACGAACGCCTCCGTCGGCGACGTGAACGGCTCCCGTGCCGCGCCTCCGAGCATGAAATGCACTTCGTGGAGTTCACTGCCGTCCGGATGCCCGCCGCCGCGGATCGATACGACGAACTCTACGTACGGCGACATCCCCGGCGACTCCCAGCTATCGACGTAGTAATAGCCCGAGACGAACTCCGGGAACGTATCACTGACGATGCGCTGCGTCGCGCCGGCGATCCTCGGCCCGGGCGCCGCATCGCCAGCCGGCAGTTCCAGCCGCAGGCTCAGCGTCCCCGTCCCGGGTTTGAGATTGGTGACGCGAAACTGCCGGTCCGGCGATGCGGCGAACCACGGATCGGCGCCTTGCTCGAAGCCGGCGTTCTGCAGGACGTTCGGCTGGACCGCCGGCGTCGGCGCCGCGATGACGGGCTGCTCAGCGAAGACGCCGCACGCCGCACAAGCGAATGCCCCCAGTCCCGCAATCGCGAGCGCACCACGCTGTCCGAGCCGCCACCTACGCCGCATTCTAGATCGGCGCCCCGCGTGCGGCGCCTCGCAGCGCGACGGTCCGAGGTTTCCCTGTCTTGCGGCGCGCGCCCCCGCTCGCGGCCGCGTTCGCGAGCTTCGTTGCACGGCGCGCCCTCGGCGCGCGCTGGCAGTTCGGACAATACACACTGCTGCGACCGCCGACCTTGAGGCGCCGCATCACGCCGCCGCACTCGTTCAGGCACGGCTCGCCCTCGCGGCCGTACGCCTTCACGGTCTCCTGGTTGCGTCCCGGGTCGCCATCGAGGTTCACGTGGTCGCGCAGCGTCGTACCGAGCGAACTGCCGCGCCCTTCGATGCCCATGCGCAGCGCATCGATGATGCCGGCGTGGAGGCGCGCGTAGTCGCCGGCGCTGAGCCGATTGGCCGGACGCAAAGGATGGATCTTCGCGTAGTGCAACGCTTCGTCTGTATAGAGATTGCCCATGCCGGCGAGTACCGTCTGGTCGAGGATGACCGACTTGATCGGCGCTTTCCGCCTTCCCGCGCGCTGGCGCAGCACCGCCGGCGTAAACTCCGCCTCGAGCGGCTCCGGCCCGAGCGTCTCCATCACCATCGTCGCATCTTCGACGAGCCACATCGTGCCGAACTTCCGCAGGTCGGTCCACCGCAGCTCGTGTCCGTCGTCTAGTCCGAAGACGGCGCGTACGTAGTCGTCGGGCGGATCGACGGGGCGGCGATACAGGATGTTGCCGGACATGCGACGGTGGATCACCCAGGCGCGCCCGTCATCGAGATCGACGATCAGGTACTTGCCGCGCCGCCGCAACCCGGCGATCCGCCGCCCCGTGAGCTGCCTGCAGAACTCCAATGCCGGCACGAGCTGCACAAGTTGCGGCGTGTCGGGCGCCACAAAACACGACGTGACGCTGCGCCCGATCACGCGCTGTTCCAGATCACGCCGGACAGTTTCGACTTCGGGAAGTTCAGGCATGCGATGCAGGATAGCGCGAAGTTCGTATCCGGCGGCTGCATATGCCGCGCATCTGATCGTTCTCCTAAGCGCGGACGTCATCCACAATAGAGTGGGATTCTGCGGACGGCGGGACACTTGTTCTGAGACGGATCGCGCCCAGATCAGCGCTGCTCGCCCCACGCCTGCGAGCGCGCCGGCTCGGAGGAAACGCATGGATTGGCTCCCGGTCGAGGTCAAGGATCTGCTGCGCAGCGCGCTCGTCTGCGAGTTCACCGTCGTCGGCAAGCACGGCGAGCCGGTGACGCACCCGCTGTTGCCGCTGTGGGATGGCGACCGCGTGTACATGACCTCGAGCGTGTCGTTTTCGCGCAAGCTCGACCACATCAAGCGCGACGCTCGCGTCAGCCTGGCGATCAGCGATCCCGTGTCAGCGGGTGGCCTCGCATCGCGGTGCTGCGTGCAGGGCGACGCCCGGATCATCGAAGATGATCCGCACACGACGTGGGAGCAGGTGCTGCCGCTCTGGCGCGCCAAGGAGCCTGCCATCGACTTCTTCCTGAGCAAGCGATTCGCCCTGCCGCTCTTCTTCGAACGCTCGATCATCGAAATCACTCCGGTGCGCGCACTCTGGTGGCCCGACGGAGACGTCACGCACGTCCCGCTCGCCGCCGCCGCGAGGGAGGCCGCCTGATGAAGATCGACCGTGCGCTCTTCGACAAGCTCGCAACATATCCCCACGTCGTCGTGTCGTGGGTCGGCGACGATGGCTACCCGACGCAAACGGCAGCTTCGTTTGAGGCCGACGCCGACGCATTGGAAGTGCGCATCGCGCGCACAGGCTTGCCGCTGCCGACCGACCGCCAGGTCAACGTCACCGTCAGCCACGTCCGCCCGCAACCCGGCACCGGCTACGACCAGCGCCGCTACATCTGCCTCTGGGGCACGCTTGCCGAAGGTGACAAGGGCTTCACGCTCAAGCCCGAGCGGGCGTGGGGTTGGGACGAGCAGGAGACGCCGTTCTTCGAATACGTCGAGCGCTCAAACCCCGTCGCGATGGAGTACATGAGCAAGCTGTCGCTCGAGCGCGGCGCGCCGGTGAAGCCGCAACTCTCGCGGTTCTGGACGTTCCTCGTGGCGACGCGGTTGCCGTTCCTGACCGCGACGATCGTGCCCATCCTGCTCGGCATCGCCGTCGCGGCATACCACGGGCACTTCAGCTGGTGGCTCGCCGCGCTCACGCTCATCGGCGGCATGGCCGTACACATCGGACTGAACGTCGCCAACGACGTCTTCGACGCCATGTCCGGCGCCGACGAAGCAAACGTCTCGCCGACGCAGTTCAGCGGCGGCTCGCGCGTGATCCAGCGCGGCCTCGTCACGCTGCGGCAGATGAGCACGATCTCGCTCGTCGCGTACGCGGTCGCCATAAGCATCGGCATCTTCCTGGTGATCAACCGCGCGTCGGTCGAACTGTTCGTCATCGGCGTAGCGGGCGTATTCCTGAGCGTCTTCTACACGGCGCCGCCCTTCCGGCTCGTGCATCATGGCCTCGGCGAACTCACCACGGCGCTCGGCTTCGGGCCGGTCATGGTGCTCGGCGCCTACGTCGTGCAGGCGCAGCATCTATCGGGTGAGGCGTTCGTCGCGTCGGTCCCGGTCGCGATCCTGATCGCGCTGATCCTGTACGTGAACGAGATCCCGGACCGCCACAGCGATGCGAAGGTGGGGAAGCGGACGTTGCCCGTGCGCATGGGACAGGCGCTCGTCACGCAGGGCTTCCTCGTGGCGGCGCTTTCGGCATTTGCGGTCGTCGCGATCGGGGCGGCGACGGGCTATCTGCCGCGCCCGACGCTCATCGCGTTGCTGGCGCTGCCGCTCGCCTTCAAGGTCTACGACGGCATCCGCGCCCACTACAACCGCCCGTACGACCTCATGGCAACCATGGGGCACAACGTGCAGTTGCACCTGCTCACCGGCGTGCTGCTCTTCACGGGCTACATGGTGGCCGTCATCGCCGACAAGGTGATGGATTCGCCGCCGGGGATCTTGAGTTAGATTCCGGTCGCGACATCGACGCCGATCGTCATACGTCCGGCGGCTGAAGTCGCGGCAGATCCCTGCAGTCAAGCGACACGAACGACCCGCTGAAGAACGGCTCCCATTGATCCGCGGCGCCAATGAGCGGCGGCCCGCCATGGAGCAGGTTCACGCGGTAGAAGTGCCGTCGCGCCGGCACGATGCCGCGCCATTCGAAGACGGTGCCTGACGGCGGGAATGGACCGGCGCCGATGAACGTGCCCGGTGGAAATCCGTTGTCGAGCAACGGGTTGCGCGGGCTCGCGAATAGCGTCAGATCGATCCACTGCTGCTGCACAGGCCGATCGGGCGTAAGAAACGCGGGTGCCAGGCGGAAGGTGACCTGCGACGTGCCGTCACCGAAGCAGGCGTACTCACCGATGAACTGGCAGTTCGGCGTCTCGAAGCTGCCGCGTCCCACTTCGCGCCATTCGTTGCCGAAGCGCGCGTTCAGCCGAAAGTAGTGCGTCTCTGCCGGGATCAGGTTCCACCATCGCGGCACCTGCGTCGTGAGTCCGACCTCCGGCACGAACGGCCCCATGCCCAGGAATGTGCCCGGCGCGAAGTTGTTGTTGAAGAGCGAAATATCGATCCAGATCGCGTCCGGCACCGCCCCGAACTTCAGCCGAAGATCGTCGGTCCCGGGTATTCGGAAGCGTGCCTGTGCGCCGGTGTCTCCGGGGCAGTCGATGCCCGAGACGAAATTATCCGGTGGCGCGCTCTGCGCCCACGCGCGATCCGCGCCAGCCGGCCCCATGACGGCGGCGCCCAGAAGTACAATGATGGCTGCCAGCGAGGATTGCACCGATACCCTCCCATCGCCCGTTGCGACACTATCAGTGTGAAGCTGCTCAATTGCGCGTACCTTGGATTCCGCGGCGAGGCGTTGCAATCCTCATCCATCCGGTGAGGAGAGCACAAACCGTCAAGCACAGGTGGGTTTAGGGGAGCATCAGCCGCCGGCTTCGGCGAACTCCAGTGCGGCCTCTTCGTCCGAGACGAGCGGACCCTTCGCGACTTCCAGTTCGCCCCAGTTCTTGCCCGTCTTGATGTCGATCTTCAGCGGCACCACGAGGTCGAGCGACTTCGGCATGACGCGCAGCGCGATGTCTCTCACCGCGTCCAGTTCGGCGCGCGGACCTTCGAAGATCAACTCGTCGTGGACCTGCAGGGTCATCCGCGACTGCAAGTCACGCTCCATTAGCTCCTCGTCGATGCGGTTCATGGCGACCTTGATGATGTCGCTCGCCGTGCCCTGCACGGGCATGTTGATCGCCATTCGTTCGCCCGAAGACCTGATCTGGTAGTTCGGCGATTTGATCTCCGGTATATACCGGCGGCGCCCCATCATCGTCTCGGCGTAACCCAGCGTGCGGCAACTTTCGATCGCGCCGTCGCGCCACGCACGCACCTTCTCGTACTTCTCGAAGTAGCGGCGGATGAACGTCGCCGCCTCTTCGCGGGGAATGCGCTCCTTCGTCGAGAGGCCATATTCGCTCAATCCGTACAGCACGCCGAAGTTGAATACCTTCGCGCGGCGCCGCATCTCCGATGTCACCTCGTCGAGCGGCACGTCGAACACGCTCGACGCCGTGGCAGCGTGAATGTCTTCGTCCTGGACGAACGCTTCGATCAGCGCCGGATCCTGGCTCAGATGCGCCATGATGCGCAGTTCGATCTGCGAGTAGTCCGCGGCGAGCAGCATCGGCTCCTTGCCGATATCCCGGGCGATGAACGCGCGCCGGATCTTGTTGCCGTAGCCCGTGCGTACGGGGATGTTCTGCAAATTCGGGTCGTTCGACGACAGGCGCCCTGTGGCGGCGGTCACCTGGTTGAACGTGCTGTGGATGCGGTTCGTCTTCGGATGAATGAGGCCCGGCAGCGCGTCCACGTACGTCGATTTGAGCTTCGAGACGCCGCGATAGCGCATAATCAGGTCGACCACCGGGTGCAGCCCGCGCAGCGTATCCATCGCCGTCGCGTCGGTCGTGTAGCCGAGCTTCGTGCGGCGCGTCTTCGGCAGCGCCAGCTCCTCGAACAGGATCTGCGAGAGCTGCTGCGGCGATCCGATGTTGAACTCGTGCCCGACGACGGCGTAGATCTCACGCTCGATGCCCTGCAGCTCGGCCTGCATCTCGCGCGACATGTCGACGAGCTGATTCGGCTCGACGGCGACGCCCAACAACTCCATCCGCGCCAGCACCGCCATCAACGGCATCTCCACGTCATCGAAGAGCGGCCAGAGGTTACGCGCCCGGAGTTCGCCATCGAGGATCTCCGACGCACGGATCTGCGCGTCGGCCTGCACGCAGCAGAATTCGCACGCCGCGTCGATCGCCACGCCGGACATCGTGATCTGGTTCTTCCCGTTCTTGCCGATCAGCTCGATCAGCGCGGAAATGCGCATGTCGAGACGCTCCGCGGCCAGCGACTGGATCGACATGTTCGCGTACCCCAGCAGGTACGACGCGATCCTCGTGTCGAAGCGCATGCCGCGCATCGTGACGCCGTGGTTCGCGAGCACCAGGAAGTCGAAATGACCGTTGTGCGTGATCTTCTGGATGGCCGCGTCTTCAAGCACAGGCCGCAGCGCGTCGAGCACCGTCGCTTCAACGAGTTGCGGCGCATCTCCCAGCCCGAGGTTATGACCGATGGGAATGTACGACGCCTTGCCGGGCGCCGTTGCCACGGAGATGCCGACGAGCACGCCGCGCATGCCGTTCGTGTCGGTGTTCTCGACATGGACGGCTATCCGCCCCGACGCCTGGATCTCCTTGACGAGCGCCTTCAGGTCCTTCTCCGACGCTACCGTGCGAAAGTCGCGCTCGCCTTCGAACGCCGGCGGCGGCGGCGTCTTGGTGGCGCCGAGCCCCGCCGGGATACGCTCGATGAGCGAGCGAAACTCGAGTTCGGCGAACAGCTTCTCGACCTCCGTCCGGTCGAAGACCTGCAGCCGCGCTGCGTCGAGCTCGAGCGTCACCGGCACTTCGCGGTCGATCGTCGCGAGGTCCTTGCTCAGGCGCGCTGCGCCTTCGTTCTCGCGCAATTTCTGTCGCATCTTCTCGGGCATGACTTCGTCGATGCGGTCGTAGATGCCTTCGACGGTTTCGAACTGCTGGAGAAGCTTCGTCGCCGTCTTGTCGCCGACACCGGGCACGCCGGGAATGTTGTCTGACGGGTCGCCCTTGAGCCCCTTGTAGTCGGGAATCTGCTCCGGCCCCAGCCCGTAGCGCTCGCGGACGGCTTCGACGCCGTACGTAATCGCCGCCTGCCCCTTCACGTACGGCCGGTACAGGTACACGTCGACCCCGGGCTCGACGAGCTGGAGCAAGTCCGTGTCCAGCGTGACGATCGTCACGGGGATGCCGCCAGCCTTCGCCTGGCGCGCCAGCGTGCCGACGAGATCGTCGGCCTCGTAGCCCGGCGCTTCGAACACCGGCATCTCGAACGCATCGATGACCTGACGGATCCGCGTAATCTGCTGGCGCAACTCATCGGGCATTGCGGCGCGCGTCGCTTTGTAGCTGGCGTCCTTCTCGGCGCGCTTCGTCTTCCCTGGCGCATCGAGGCACATCAGCACGTGCGAAGGCTCGAGGTCGTTGAGGATGCTCAGGAACGTGCTCGTGAAGCCGTAGACCGCCGTCGTGATCTCGCCCGTGCGGCGCACGGAGAACTCCACAGCCCTCGATGACTGGCTCCCCTGGAAGACCATGAAGGAGCGATAGATGAGGCTGTGACCATCGACGAGAATGAGCCGGGGCTTCTGTTCGGGCACGGTTGATTATACGCCCCGGGCTGCCGTTGTACTCCGCCCGCTCCGCTTCGCTTCCTAGATGGCGAAGTTCTCGACGAGCATATCCAACGCCAGCGCGAGCGGCGGCCGCAGCGCCGTGCCGGCGAACGAATCGGCGAGCGCGCGCGCGACCGGCGAGGTGCGGCTGTAGTTGCGTCCACCGCTCAACGCAAACAGCTCCGCGCAAAGCTTCGTCGATTCCTGCGTGACATACGTCTTCGCGCGGATCACGCGCATGCTCAGCGAGCGCGGCTCCAGCGTCTCGCCGCGCAGCACCGCCGTCTCGTGCAGGTACGCCGTCAGCGCTTCGAGGCGCATCTGCGCGTCGGCGAGGCGCAGCCGCAGCGCTGGTGACTGCGGCACGGGATTCGCGACCTGCGCCAGGATCGACGCGGCGCAACCCAGCGGGACCGCCGCAAACAGGCAGTACCACGCGGTTGACGGCGCCGCGTGTTCGAGGAAGTCGGGATAACCGAGCATGCCGTCGGCCGGCGCATCGTCGTACCGCACGCTCTGGCTTTCCGTCGAGCGCATGCCGAAGCCGTCCCAGTCGGCGGCGATCGCGACGCCGGGCGCGTCCGTCTTCACGTAGAACATCTCGACGACGCCGCCGCCGGGCAGGTCGTCCTGCGTCACTTTTGCCGATGAAAAGAAGTAATCCGCGTACTTCCCCGTCGTCGCGAGGATCTTGTCACCGCTGACGCGCCACGTTCCACCGACCAGCCGCGCGGTCGTCTTCGTCGCGGCAAGCGACCCGCCCGCGCCCTTCTCGGAGTTGCAGGCGGCGTACCACTTGCCGGCGCGGTACTCGGCGGCAATCGCCTCGGACTGCTCGTTCCACAGGCCTCGATGCTGCTCCGGAATCGCTTCAAGAGGCGCCCCGTAGACGCTCGCAAGCCCCAGCGGCATCGAGAGCATCAGCGCCGTCGATGGCGACTGCTTTGCGACGGTCTCCGTCATCCGCACAGCATCGAGCAGCGAAGCGCCTGCGCCTCCGAGATGCTCCGGAAACGGCGCGATCAGCACGCCCGACCGCTTGATGTCAGCGATGTTCTCGGCGGGGTAGACGTCCGGCGCGGCGGCGTCGCGGGCGGCGAAGCCCGCAGCGATCTCCGCAAGGTCGCTCACTGAGGCGGTGTTCGTCATGGTAGTCACCCCTGCTGCGCAGATTCTAAAGACGGTGTCGGTGGGCCGTACCGGCCACAGGCCACATAATGGTGTCCGATTCCACGCGCTGTTGCATCCGTCCGCGGAGTGCGGGGCACCCCGGACGCACACGAGGAGCCATTATGCCTGACTACCAGCACATCCTCTACGAACCGCGCGGCGGCGTCCTGCTCATCACGCTGAACCGCCCCGAAAAGCTCAACGCCTGGACGCAGATCATGGAGAACGAAGTGATCGACGCGACGCGCCAGGCGGCGGCTGATCCGGCCATCGGCTGCGTCGTCATCACCGGTGCCGGTCGCGGGTTCTGCGCCGGCGCCGACATCGGCGGCTGGGACCGCGGACTGCGCGGGGAAGCGCCGAAGCGCCCCTCGAAGATGCTGCTGGAAGGTGGCAGCCCCGAGGTGCCGATCGCGCTGACGCACGGCAAGCCCGTGATCGCCGCGATCAACGGCGTGTCCGTGGGCGTCGGGCTGACCATGACGATGGCGTGCGACATCCGCATCGCGTCGACGGAGGCGCGGTTCTCGGCGCGGTTCGTGAAGGTCGGCCTCACGCCGGAGTGCGGCAGTTCGCGCTACCTGCCCCTCGTCGCCGGATTGCCGAACGCGCTGTACCTCACCCTCACTGGTCGCATCATCGATGCGGACGAAGCGCTGCAGCGGCGGCTCGTCGACCGCATCGTGCCGCCCGACCAGCTGATGCCCGAAGTGATGAAGCTCGCCGAAGAGATCGCCGCCAATCCGCACGAGGCGATCTGGGCGGCGAAGCGCTTGCTACACTCGAACGTGAATGAGACAGATCTGCGCAAGGTCGTGTCGCTCGAAAGCTATTCGATCCGCGAACGGCAAACAGAGCCCGACCACCGCGAGGCCGTGACGGCGTTCATGGAGAAGAGGCAGCCGGTCTTTAACCAATGACCACGACCAGGGAAGAACAGACGCCGCAGGAGACCGTCGCGGACTTCGTGCGCATGCTAGACGTGCGTCCGTCGGGGAACGACGTCTTCACCAGCGAGAGCAAACGCGAGCACGAAGACCAGCACCGGCTCTTCGGAGGCATCGTGCTCGCGCAGGCGACGATCGCAGCCGGGCGCACGGTCGAAGACGCGTCGATGCACTCGCTGCACGCCTACTTCCTGCGCGGCGGCCGCTTCGACGTGCCGGTGGAGTATCACGTCGAGCGCGTGCGCGATGGCCGCACGTTCAAGGCGCGACGCGTGCTCGTGCGCCAGGGCGGCGACGCGATCTGCGATGTGACGACGAGCTTCGCCCACCAGGAAGAGGGCATCGCGCATCAGGATCCGATGCCGGACGCGCCCGACCCGGAGACGCTCGTCGATGCCCGCGAGCAGTTTCCGATGGAAGACGGCACCATGTGGCCGTACGGCCCGATCGAGTGGCGGCTGTGCGAGCCTCCGGACTACATCGCGAAGCCGGGCGAGCGGCCGCTCGTGCGAGAATGGGCGCGCATGCGACATCCCTTGCCGGCGGACCCGGTGTTGCACGCCGCTGCGCTCGTCTTCGCTAGCGACGCAGGATCGTTCTCGGCGATCGAGCGCCGCTACGGCGACGAGGGCATGGAGTGGCGCGCCTCGGCGAGCCTGGACCACGCGTTCTGGCTCCACCACCCGATCTTCTGGGACGGCTGGATCCTCATGACCACAGAGAGCCCCGTCGCATACTCGGCACGCGCGCTGTCGTATCGCGCGTTCTACACCCACGGCGGCCTGCAGGTCGCATCCATGGCGCAGGAGGCGGTCGTGCGGCGGAAGCGCGAGTGATCGCCGTCGACTGCCACGTATCGACCGTCACTTACCACGAGCGCTGGCGGCCGCTTGACCACGAGCGCGGGCTGAAAGCCCGCGCGTAATACCAGCACAAGCGCTCGATATTCGATGAGTGTATTCAATGATCGCACTCACCGCATCCGGTAGCCCCGTCTACTTTCCCGCGACCTTGTAATACAACGCCTCGTGCGCGTCCGCGACGTGCTCCCACGAGTACTCGCGCTTCGCGTACGCCAGCGACGCAGCGCGCCGCTCCTCGACGAGCGCCGGCGACGCAATGAGTTCGCACAGGCGCTCACGCAGCGACTCCACCGGGCGCCCGATCTCGAAGCTCAGGCCCGCTTCGCCGACCGTCTCGAGATTCTCCGCGATGTTGCTGACGAGCACGCAGTTCCCGTAGCCCATCGCTTCGACGAGCGACAGCGCGGTGCCTTCGATCTCCGACGGCTGCACGTAGGCGTACGCGTGCGCGAACAGCTCGCGCGTGGCCTCGCCGTAGACCGGGCCGAGCAGTCGCACGCGTGCGTCCTTCGCTGCGCGCCCTTCCAGCGAGCGCCAGTACGAAGCGTCGCCGGAGCCATCGCCCACGATGACGCACTGCATGTCTGCCTCCACTCCGGCGAAGGCGTCGATCAGGTGATGCACGCCCTTCTCCGGCGTGATCCGCCCGACGAACAACACGTAGCCGCCGCCGCGCAGCCCATAGGTGTCGAGTGCGGCGCGTCCATCAACCTCGCGCGTGTCGACGCCGTGCGCGATGTAGACCGGCTCGCGGCCGAACTTCTCTCGATAGTAGCGCGCGACCTCGCGCGAGTCGGTGATACAGGCGCCCGATGCACGGATCGCGAACAGCGACGACCGCTCAAGAAGCGACTTCGCGATGCGGCCCCACTTGCGGCGTCGCCAGTCCATGCCGTCGACGGAGATGACGGTGCCTTTGCCAGCCAGGCGCAGCAGCGGCAGCCACGGTGCGTTGCCGACGCCAAAGACGTGCACAACGTCGGAGCGGTGAAACAGCGCGTGTACGCCGGACAGCGCTGTGTGGCTCGGCGTATCGACGTGCTTTTCGCGGATCGACGGGAGCAGCACGCGCCGCATGCCCCGGTGTACGACGGCGCCGGTCGCGGAGTTGTGCGCGCGGCAGTACGCTGTCACGCGGTGTCCGCGCTCGACCATGCGCGCGCCGACCTCCTCAGCGACGGTCTCGAGACCGCCGTAGTTCGCGGGGACGCCGCGCATGCCGAGCATGGCGATGCGCAACGGCCGCACCGCCGCCTGCGCGTCTGTGCTGTGAGTCATGGATCAGAACACCCGGGGATATGGTTTGAGGGACTCGTGTACTTCCGTCAAGAGCTGCATCCAGCGCAGGTTGTAGTAACGCGGGTGCAAAAGTTCCTGGCTGTCGATCTCACCCAGATGCTCGAGAATGCTGTCCACCGAATCCTTCACCGTGCGCTGCGGCGTGAAGCCCGTAGCCTCCGTCAGCCGCGCGTTCGACGTGCGATAGTTGCGGATGCGCCCGGTCGCCGGCGTCGGCGTCAATTCGATCGCGCCGACGATCGGCTCGACTGCTTCCGCGACGACTTCGGCGAGTTCCTTGATCTGATAGTTCTCCTGCACGACGTTGAACACGCGCCCCGCGACGTGCTCGGCGGGCGCATCGAGCGCGGCGATGTGCGCCGCGGCGACGTCCTGCACATCGACCAACGGCCGCCACATGAATCCGCCTTCGTGCAGGAAAAGCTGGCGTTTGAGCAGCGCATCCTTCAAGAACGTGTTCACGACCAGGTCGTAGCGCATGCGCCGGCTGTACCCGCCGACCGTGCCCTGCCGGAGTAACACGACTTCGAGACCGCGCTTGCCCGCTTCGATGAGGCGCCGCTCCGCTTCGTACTTCGACTCCGAGTACGGGCCGATCGGCTGCACCGGCGCGTCCTCATCGAGGACGTCATCGCCGGCGAGACCGTCGTAGATCGAGCCGCTGGAGCCGAAGCTCAGGCGCTGTACGCCGGTGCGGATGCAGGCGTTCGCCAACTCTTCCGTGGCGATCGTGTTCATCTGCCAGTTGGCATTGGGATCGAGGTCCGCGGTCGGGTCGTTCGACAACCCGGCAAGGTGCACGACGGCATCCACGCCGTGGAGGTCTTCGTCGCGCATCTCGCGCACGTCGCGGGAGAGCAGATCGACGTTCGGCAGTGCATCGAGCCCGCAGGTGCCCCAGAAGAACCGGTCGAGCACGCGCACGCGGTCGCCGCGGTCGACAAGCTGCGCGACCAGCTCAACGCCCACGTAGCCAGCGCCGCCCGTCACGCAGATCAACTTGCTCACGTCGCGACCCCCTGGTTCGATGTCACCAACTGCGGTTCCCGGCTCAGCGCTCGCTGGTAGATGGCAATGAGCTGGTCGTAGTGCCTTTGCGCACTGAATCTCTCTTCGATGAACGAACGTGCGTTGACGCCCATTGCACGTGCGCGGGGCGGATCGCCGGCCAATTCGTCGATGGCGCCTGCGAGTGCGGGGGTATCCCCGGCGCGGAAGACCAGGCCGGTCTCGCCGTGCTTCACGAGTTCCGGCAGACCACCCAGGTCCGAGACGATGACCGCCCTCCCTCGCGCGGCCGCTTCCATGACACTGAGCGGTGCGTTCTCATACCACTCCGAAGGCGTGACCGTAAAGAGCGATTCGTCAAGAAGCGCCATTAGCCCCGCCTGCGGCAGGTGTCCTGTGAACCGCACGTTCGGCGCTCCGGCCTCCTGAGCGTATCGCTCGAGAGCGGCGCGGTCCTCGCCATCGCCCGCGATCACCAGTTCGCATGACTCGGCCGCCGAGCTTCGGGCAAACGCGTCGATTAGCGTGCGGATGCCCTTCACGCGCTCCAACCGCCCGACGTACATGATGCGTCGTTTCGGCTCGATGTCCGGCATGTCGCGGGGTTCGATGAAGTTCGGCAGGTAGGTGATCTTCGCCGCATCCATCCCGAACTCCGCCGCCTTGCCCGCCAGAAACCTGCTCGGCGCGATGAAGCAGGCGACGTTTCGCCGGTACAGCCCGAGCGCCGAGTGCAGATATGCCTCCACGGTGCACAGGACGCTCTTGGCGCGCGAATCTTTCACGCATCCTTGCAGCGTGGCGTTGAAGAACGCGCCGCCTTTGCATCGCTCGCAGGGAGCGCCGTTCGCATACAGCGTGTACGCGGGGCAAATCAACTTGTAGTCGTGCATCGTCAGCACGGCGGGAATGCGGTGCTTCGCGAGCACCCGCAGGACCGAAGGTGAAAGCTGATGGTAGATGTTGTGCAGATGCGCGACGTCCGGCCTCGTGGCGCGGATCAAGGCGTCGAGCTTCCGCGCCGCCTCTCGCGAGTACAGCATGCGGCCGGCCGCTGCGATGTTGGCAGAGATACCGGCGTCTTCGTCGCGCAGCTCGATGTTCGAGACGAAGTATCGCGCGTACGGCGTCGCCTCGTTCTCCGGATGCTGCATCGAGAACGGGATCACGTCGTGGCCGTGGCGCGCGAGCAACTCCGTCTGTGCGAAGTAGACGGTCTCGGCGCCGCCGCGACGGTAGTGGAACTTGTTGACGTTCAGTACTCTCATGCGGCGGTCTTCACCTCCGCGTCGGACGGCGCCGCGTCGAGTAACGCCGGTCGCCGCTGGTAGGCGCCGCTCATCACGACGATGACGCCGGCGAAGGCCCAGAAGTACCACTCGAGCACCGGGAAGATCAGGATGTTGTCGGCGAGCGCGGTCACCATGCGCGCCGCAAGCACCATGATGAACGCGAGCATGAGATCGCGTCTGAACGGCGATTCGGCTTCGCGATGCCCCTTGAGCGCAATACCCAGCAATCCCTTGTACAGCATCAGGACGGCGAGCAGTCCCCAGATGCCGGTCTCGGCGAGCAGGCGGATGTACTCGTTGTGCGACAACGCACCGAGTTGGACATCGACGGCGCGCAACCCGGCGCCCGTGGTGACCAGTTCAAGCGGCGACGCCACCTCCAACGAATCACCCCACGTCTTCTGGCGCCAGAAGACCGACCCGGTGTCGCTCGTCGCTTCATCGATGCGCGTCTGTACACCGGGTAGCGCGAAGAACAGCGCGCCGGCCGCCAGCGGCACGAGCAGCACCGCCCAGCGCGCCTTTGTAGCGAGGAAGATCGTGGACAGCACCGCGAGCCCGATCCAGGCGCCACGCGTCTGCGACCCGTAGATGCACAAAACCGTCGCAGGAATGAACAAGAACAGCCCTACGCGCACAAGCGGCGATTTGTTGTGCATGAAGTACACGACGGAGAGCGGCAGCAGCCCGACCAGGAAAAACGCGTAAGGCGCGGGGTGCGTGAACGTGCCTACGAGCCTCGGCAGACCTTCGGTTTCCGGCGCCGTACCGCTGAAGAACTGATACAGGCCGACGGTGACCGGGATCACCGCCGCAAGGATCATCACGCCCAACATCATGCGCCAGTCCCGCTCCTCCTCCATCAGGTCGACGACCAGCACGTACACCATGAACGCGCTGAAGGCGCGCAGCCAGTCCTCGAGCGCCAGACCGACGTCCGGAGCGAGCGCAAGACCGATAGCGGCAATGAGCAGATAGATCGCGAAGGGCTTCGTCAGCGGGATACGCCACAGATTCATGCGCCTGAGCCCGATATGCGCGACACCGATGCCGATGATGAGGAATGTCATCACCGCGGCGGCGTTCGCGTCGACGGAGCGCTCCCCGCCCAGCAGCGGCACCGTCGCGGCGACGTCGATGACGGCGCGGATCAGCAACAGCGTCAGCAGCGCAACGCGCGTATCCACGAGCGCGACGATGATGAACGCGCACACGACGGATGACGCAAGCGCTGCCTCCATAGGCAACTGCAGTAGGAGCAACGCGACGAGGCCCCCCATGACGAGCCCGAGCCACACGTCGTTGCGCCGCCGGATCCAGCGGGCCGTGCTGTGGCGTCGTGGGCGGGGCGATGCCGCTGTTGCGGTGACTGCCATCAGCTTCCTGCCGCCTCCGCACCTATCGTCTGGCGTACGGGAACACGCTCGTGCTCGTTCAGCAATGGTTCCAGGATCGCCGAGAGCTGCTCGACGCGATTGTCCCAGGACTCGTTTCGCGCGGCATGCTGCCTCGCCATCGCGCGTTCCGGCGAGTCATGCGCCATCGCGTCTTCGACCGCGGCCAGGAACTCTTCGCTACTGCGTGCGAGCGTCATCTCGTCGCCGGCGTAGGGCCGCATCTCCGCCATGTCGGTCGCGACGATAGGCTTGCCCGCCGCCATGTACTCGTACAGCTTCAGCGGGAAGACGTGATGCACGTAATCGTTCAGGACGTAGGGGATCAGGCACACGTCCATCGCCTTGATGTACGCAGGCAATTCTTCGATCTTGCGGTTGCCGAAGAAATGCACGTTGGGCAGCGCTTGCAGGCTCCCGAGATCCGTGTCCTTCTTGACCGGCCCCACCAGCGCGAACCACCACTCCGGCCGCGCCTTCGCCAGGTACGTCAGCAGTTCGACGTCGAGCCGGAAGTCGATGACGCCGATGTACCCGATCACCTTGCCCGGGAGCCTCGCGATGTCATCAGGGATCTTCGTGTCAGGCGACGCTGCCGTCGCGAACAGACTGGTGTCCGCCCCTTCCGGCACGAAGTGCACATTCGGGTTCAGGTGCCGGCGCGACTCCACCAGGTTACGCCCCGTGCAGACAATGAGGTCCGACTCCTTGCAGCATTCGATCTCGCGCGCGCGCACGCTAGCCGCCGGATGCCACCAGTAGGGCACCGATGCGAAATCGTCGACGCAGTGGTACACGGTCAGCGACGGCTCCGTCGCTCGCCCGAGGTGCGGAAAAGATGGCTGGAAGTTCCAGTACACCGGATCCCTGAAGCCGAGTCGCTTCGTCTGTCGCGCGAGCCATCGCCGCATGATGAATGCGTTGACGGCGTTCGCAACCTTGGTGTAGCGCAAGGGCAGGATGGGCGGCGGCGCGCCCGCGTAGACGTTCTTCGCCACCTTGCGATAGCCACGCCGCCATCGTCGAAACTGCTCCATCACCGCGCCGCGACGGCGGACGCCGGTAAACAACGACAGCGGCGAGATCGGCTGATCGACGAAGAAGATGCGATTGTGCTCCGCCAGCCTGCTCATGAACTGCTGCGGCGTGCCCCAGTGGTCGTCCCACGTGACGAACGAAATGCAAACGATGTCGCGCCCTTTGATCATGCGGGATATTGCTCCACGTCCTACGACGCGACGGTGCTCGCCTCTGCGGCGAGGTGTTTGCGAGCGTGCTTCGGGAACGACCGTACGCCATCGATGACCTGCTGGATCTCCTGCTCCGTCAGGCCGGGGAACATCGGCAAGGACACGATGCGGCGCCAGAATTGCTCCGTCTCCGGCAACAGCTCCGTGCGGTAATCCTTGTAGACCGGGTGCAGGTGACTCGGCACGAAATGCACGTGACTGCCGACGCCGCGATCCCGCAGGTGGAGGATCAACGCGTCGCGGTCTTCCGCGGCCACCTGGATGACGTACTTGTGCTGCGACGTGAAGGCGTACTCCTTCGTCACGGGTGTCCGCAGCCAGTCCACGCCTGCCAACTCACGGTCGTAGATCGCGGCGATGTCGCGCCGGCGCTGGTTGTGCTTCTCCAGCTTGCGAAGCTGGACAATGCCGATCGCGGCCGACAGGTCGTTCATGTGGTGCCGGAACCCCAGCTCTTCCGTCTCGTGGTAGTAATCCATCTGGCCCGGCTCGGCCGGCGTTCCCGGCGGGCGCGAATGCCCGAGCCAGCGCAGCTTGCGCATGCGGCGGTCCGTCGCGTCGTCGCTAAACGTGATCATGCCGCCCGCGCCCGTGGCGAGGTTCTTCACGGGGTCGAAGCTGAACGCGTTGATCCCGCCGAACGATCCGACCATGCGGCCCTTGTACTTCGAACCGCACGCGTGCGCGCTGTCCTGCAGCACTGGCAGATCGTGACGAGCGGCAAGTTCGAGTATCGGGTCCATGTCGCAGGCGTGCCCGGCATAGTGCACGACGCAGACCGCCTTCGTCCGAGACGTGATGCAGCGCTCGATCTCGTCGAGGCGGATGTTGCCAGTATCTGGCTCGATGTCCGCGAATACGGGAATGCCGCCGCAGTACAGGATCGCGTGGTTCGTCGCGACGTAGGTCAGCGACGTCGTGATGACCTCGCCGGCGGCGATATCGAGCACCGCGAAGCCCAGCTGCAGGGCTGAGGTGCCTGAGTTCACGCCGACCGCATGCTTCACCCCGATGTACTCGGCGAATTTCTCTTCGAATTCTTTCGTCTTCGGTCCCAGGCCCAGGAAACCCTTCTCCATGGGCTCGCGCAGCGCCTCGTACTCCTCGTGGTCGAGCGAGGGTTTGAATACCGGAATCATGTGTGAACTCCCCTTCTGTGCGCGTCGCTCGCCCTCAGCCGTCCTTGCCCGCGTCCCCGACGGCCAGCTTCGCCATGGCCTTCTTTAGTCCTTAACGGCCTTGTCAAGTTTTTGTTTCGGGCACGGAGCGAGCCGCCCGCCCCCTAACGTTATGTCATCTTCCACGGCCGCGCGCCTCCCTGCAACCAAGCGGCGCACCATGCCCGCCGCCCGCCGCGCCGCCGCTACGTGCGCCGGCGCCAGCCCAAACGTCGTTCGGCTCCCCACCTCATCCCCCCACCGCGACTTGTAGCCCTCGCCGCAGCCAAGATCGATGACCTCATACGGCGACGTCGCCGACCAGCGGAAGATCCGCTCATCCAGGTGCACGCCGATGCCCGCCCGGTCATACCGCGGATCGCGGTAACTCTGCGCCATCACCAGCGTCGTGCCTTGGGCAAACATATTCACGCCTGCCACCGGCGCCCCATCGATGAGCAGTCTGAACGCGTGATACCTGCCACGCGCCGCCAGGTGCGCCGCGGCCGCGAGGATATCCGGCGTCGCGTCCGTCTCCCCCATAGGGTCGCCCGTCCATTTGCGCCGCCACTGGTCGATCGTCCAGCGCGCTGCGTCTCCGCCGCCGACTTCGAACTCGATCGCGCCGAGCGCCTCCGTACGGCGCCGCGCTTTCCGCAGCCAGTCGCGGTTCCCCTTCATGGCCCAGTACGCGTCGAAATCAAGGCGCGTCGAGACGGTGTAGTGCGGCGACCGCTCGACGAAGCGCATGAGACGTCGGTCGGGCGTCGGACCGTCCCATTCGAACACGCGTACGTACACGCCCAGCGCGGACACGGCATCCCACAGTCTTCCCGGCGCGGCAGGCGCCCCGGCAAACGGCACAACACCGTCGCACATGAACTGCCAGTGATGGTGCCGACGGCGCAGCGCGATGGCAGCTATAGGCGTGCCTTCGTCTCGCACGAGCGCGAACTTCTTCTGCGTACTCGATGCGGTCCTCGCGAGCATGCGGTAGAGGTCATGCGAGCACGTTTCCATCTCCGGCAGCTGCCCGAGCGCGGCATCCAACTCTCGTGACCACGCGTCCGACCACGCCACGTGCAATCTCAGGCACCGTCCCGCCATCACATCCACCGCGTCGATTCAAATTCCCCGTGATCATCGACCACGCGGCTCTTCGGCGAGACGAAGTCCTTCATCCGCCGCGCTACGATCAGACCCTGCCGCGCCATCACCAGGTGCGGGGGCGCAACGCTGAATCGGGCTCGCACTCCATCCGTCTCAGCCCAGCGCGCCTTGTATTCGAACCCGCCGCCCAGGTCAACGCGTTCATATGGCGACTGAGCACACCAGCGATAGAACAGCTCGTCCCGCCGCACGCCCGTGCCGGCTTTATCGAACTCCGGTTCACGCCCGCTGTTGGCGATCACCAGCGCCTTGCCGCGGACGGAAGCATTCATTCCCGCGACCGGGCGTCCATCGATCAGCAGCCGGAAGCTGTGATACTGGCCGCGACTCATGAGGTAGCTCGCGGCCACGCGGATATCAGGCGCCGCGACCGTCTCGGACCAGGGGTGGTCCGCCCACGTTTCTTCCCAGCGATCGATCGTCCATTCGGCGGCGCCGGGCTGATCCACCTCGAACGACACTTCTCCCAGTCGCGCGCAGCGGTTTCGCGCCTTGCGCAGGTCGCGCGCATGGTGACGCTCGCGCCAATACGCGTCCAGGTCGATACGCGTGGAGACGCGATACACCGCCTCGTACTGCACGAAGTGCACGCGCTTCGACGCGGGGACAGGCGCCTCCCACTCGTTGACCCACACGAACAGGCCCAGCGCTGACAGCGCTTCGATTTCGCGGCCGGGCAGACACGGCGGAAGCGCGGCCGACACCACGCCCTCGGTGATCAGGTCCCAGTGGAGGTTCCGCCGCCGCAGCGCGATCAGGGCGACCGGGTCGTCACCGTCGGTGACCAGCGCCACGCGCTTCTGTGCCGGCGAAGGAGTATTGACCAGGAGCCGGAAGAGGTCGTGCGAACACGTTTCACCTTCTGGCAGCGCAAGCAGCGCATCGTCCAGCGCGCACTCCCACCGGTCGAACCAGTGCGCCTTCAACGTCCGCTCGGGTGCCATCCTTCTTTCGCGCAGCTTGAACATCGGCATCAGTTCCCCATCCTGACTTCGACGGCCACCTGCTCAGGCGGCCCTGCGCGCTTCAGCAGCCCGCGCACGTCTTCGATCCGCACGATGCGTAGAGCCGCAACCGCAATGCCGAACAGCGCCCCGACGAGCAGTGCTTCGGGCACCCACCATAACGGAAGCGCGTAGGTGATCAACGCTAGGACGCCGGCCACGGGCAACAGCCGTCCCGCCACCCAGAACGAGGGCACCTCGCCGACGGCCCGTCCCAGGATGTAGAGCGCAGCAACCAGGATCGCCACCTCGGTGACCACCATCGATGCCGCCGCGCCTTCCTTACCGTACACCGGGATCAGCACGGCGTTTGCACTGAGATTGACAACAACGCTTGATCCGGCGAGAAAGAACAGCACGTTCTGACGGCCCGCTGCCAGCAGCCCGTATTCGGCGAGCACGCCCAGCCACAGGAACGGCACGGCCATCGCCAGCACCCGCACGCAGGTCACCGCCTGGTGATATTCGTCGCCGCCGAGCAGTTGCACCAGCGGTTCGGCGAAGAGCACCGCCGCGGTGACCAGCGCCATACCTCCGAGCGACAAGAGATCGTGGCAGCGCTGGTACATCGCCTTGAATTCGTCGGTGTGTCCGGACGCGAAGTATCTGCTCATGACCGGGAACGCCGACCCCACGAACAGCACGCTCAGCGGCACAGCCAGGTCGATCGAGCGAAAAGCGAAACCATAGAACCCGACCGATTCGTTGTCGGTAAACCACTTGAGCAGCAACACGCCCAGGCGGTCGTAGCTCACCGTGAGCAACGCCGATCCGGCGATCGGCGCCACCTGTCGCACGAGCGTCCCGATGAACCCCCGGTCGAAGAGGAACCGCGGCTTCACGAACTGCCGCACAAAGATGAACGCGACGACGCTGCTCGCGAGCGCACCGACGTTGTAGGCGACCAACATCAGGATCAGGCCACCACCGGACATCGCGACGAGCACCATGCCGGCCAGCGAAACCCAACCCTGCGTGATACTCGAGAGCGCGATGAACTCCATCCGCATGTTCGCCTGGAAGGTCGCGGCGTACGTGCCCGCGATGATGGTCAGCGGAAACGACAGCGACGCAACCAGGATCGCCATCACCGTCTGCCCTGTGTCGCGGCCACCGAGGATCAGAGCGCCGCTGGCCGCGACGGCCGTGGAGAAGACCGCCATCCCCGTCCTGAGCGTCAGCAGGTTGCCCATGATCTCGTCGGGAGAGCGCTCGCCGGCGGTCAGATGACGCACCGCAATGACGTTGACGCCGAGATCGCTGAGGTTGGTGATGACGAGGAACGCGAGGACAACCTGGTACTGTCCGTAGACATCTGGGCCCAGGTAGCGCGAAAGCAGCATGAGGGTAAGCAGCGATGCAGCGATGCTGACGCCGCGTCCGCCGAGTTGCACAATGCTATTACGCGCCACCTGCTGCGCTACCGTCACGAACTATCCTCCGGCGGCTATGCCGCCTATCCCCTCCTTAGCGGACATTCCCGGATCCGCGCGATGGCGCTCGACGAGCGCCCTCAACAACCCATCGAGCCGTTCGACCGAGCGCTCCCACGTCCAGTGCGCCATGACGTGCTCGCGGCCCGCTTTGCTCATGCGCGCTCGCAGCAACTCGTCGTCCATCAGGCGAAGCACGGCATCGCCAAGTTGCTGTGGGTCGCGCTCGCAGAGGAAGCCCGTTTCGCCGTCGACGACCGTCTCGATCGGGCCGGCTTCGCGCACGGCGACGACGGGAGTGCCGCTGGCCATGGCCTCGAGCGCAACGAGGCCGAATGGCTCGAGATGAGGCGTGTACAGCATCGCCGAGGCGGTCTGGAATAAGCGCTTCACCTCCGCGTCCGGAACGCGTTCGCGGATGATCAACTCCACGCCGCAGTCTTTCGCGATGGTCTCAACATAGTGACGCTCTGGCGCGTACACGCGGTTGCAGACAAGCACGATCGGCGGCCGGTGGCCGGCCGGAATCGTCGCGATGGCGCGCACCGCCCAATCCACGCCCTTCGATGAAACCAGTTCGCCGACCATCAGCACGAAACGCTCGCGCGGACGCTCAGCGGGACGGAACGCTTCGACGTCCACGCCCGGATAGTTCACCTCGGGCGAGACTGCATACGCGCGGTTCGCATAGTCCGCTGTGTACTTCGAGTTGGCAATGACCAGCGACGCGCCGCGCGTGCCCTGGCGGTCCCAGCGCCGGATCAGTCCGCCCCAGTACGCGCGATTCCAGAGGCGGCGAGGCAGCGTCGTCAGGGAGTTCGAATTGTACGGGCGCCGCACCTTCGGCTCGTACACATTGCGCATCGGCTCGTGACAGTAGTACGCGCTGAGAGTCTTCGTATGGCGCAGCACCATCGGCGCTTCCGTGTAGCCGCCAATGCTTGCGAACAACACATCATACTTGCGCGCATCGATCCGGTCCGCAACGACTCGCGAAGCCTGCGCGAACCGCCACAGGTCGATCCAGACGAGCGGCACGTTGAGCGGCCGCAGCACACCCGGAAAGCGCGGAAGATCACTGAATGTCACGATCTCCGCGTGCTGGCCGAGTTCGTTGACATCCGGGTGCTGTACGCCGATCGAGTTGCGGTCGATGCTGTACAGGTCGACATCGTGAAGCTTCGCGAGGCGCGAGACGCATTCATACAGCCACCGTCGTCCGCCGCCCCAACCCACGTTGTAGTACACCGCAATCCGCAAACGGTCGCTCAATGCCCGGCTCCCACCTCTACGCGCGTGCGGACGTTCACGGACTCTGACGTGGCGCGGCCCAGCAACGCTCGCACTTCGGAGAGAGAGATGACGCGCAGAAGGAGCACCCCCGCCCCGAACAGCAGCGCCACGATCGGCACCTCGACAGCCCAGTGCAAAGGCAGCGCATACACGACCGCCGCCGACAACAACGCGACCGGTACAAGCCTGGCGGCCAGCACAAACGACGGCACGTCCAGGGTGTAGCGCGCAACAATGACCATCGCCGGAATCAACACTGCGATCTCGGTCATCACCGTCGCGATCGCCGCGCCCTCCGCCCCGTAGAGCGGAATCAGCACGAGATTCGAGCCGACGTTCACCACCAGACCGCCGAGCGCGATCCAGAGCAGCGCTCCCTGCCGCCCGATGGCAATCAAGCCGTGGTCTGCCAGGTTCGAGAGCCAGATCAGCGCTACGGCGCCGACAAGCACCTGCATGCTGACGACGGCTGGCGCATACTCCGCGCCGCCAATCACGTGCACGATCGGCGAGGCGAAGAGCACAATCATCGTCACAACGCCCACGGCGGCAATCGACAGCACGTCGCAGGCACGCGCGTAGAGGCTGCGAAACTCGGCGTGGCGGCCTTCCGCAAAGTACCCGGACAGAAGGGGGAACACCGACCCGACAAAGAAGAAGCTCAACGGGAATGCCAGGTCGACGATCCGGTAGGCGAACCCGTAGTACCCGACCACCTCGTCGTCCGTGAACGCGCGCAGCAGCAGGACATCGAGGCGGCCGTACGCCGTAATGATCAGCACAGCCAGACCAAGCGGCGCCGCCTCGCGGAGCAGTCGCAGGCTATACGCCTGGTCGAAGGTGAATCTCGGCCGCACGTAGCGGCGCGCGAAGTAGACGCAGATCACGCTATTGACGAGTACGCCGGCGTTGTACGCGAAGAGCAGCCCGATCAGCCAGCTGCCGTTGGCGACGACCAGGAGCATGCAGACCAGCGTCACGACCGCTTGCGCGACATTGCCGATCGTCGCGAACTCCATGCGCAGGTTGGCGGCAAACGTCGCGTTGTAGGCGCCCGCGGCGATCATGAGCGGGAACGAAAGCGCCGCAACGGCAATTGCCGCCTTGATCTCGGCCGGATAGCCCACCAGGAAAGCGATCCCGATCGCGATGCCCGTCGAGCACGCCGCCAGCACCGACCGCACGACGACCACGTTGCCCATCAGGTCATCGGCGTCGCGCTCCGACGTCGCCAGGTGGCGGACAGCTAGCGTCGCGACGCCGAAGTCGCTGACGTTCACGAGCAACAGGAACGCGATGACGAACTGATACTTGCCGAAGTCCTCAGGACCGAGATAGCGCGCGAGAAGGCTCAGCGTGCCGAGCGACACCGCCATGGTGATGCCCCGCCCGGCGAGCTGCACGATGCTGTTTCGTGCAACCGTCCGCGCTACCGTCATGAGCTGCCTTCCTCACGCTGAGCGGGTCTAGGCTTCCGTCGCCTTGCAGTACACCAACCCCATGGCGTGAGCCCCCAGGCTGGTCAACTCATCGACGGTCTCTTCAACGCTTCGGCTGCTGGCCTGCCCTTCCGCCGCCACCACGACCACACCATCGACCACCGGCGCGATCACGGCCGAACCCGCCGATACCTCCATCGCCGGGCCGTCTACGACCACCACGTCGAATTGGGTCTCCAGGTAACGCAGGAACTCGCGCGTCTCGGCAGAGGCGAGCAGTTCTGATGGATCGTTCATCTTCGTTCCCGCAGTCAACACGCTGAGCCGCGGGATCGGCGAAGACTGGATCGCGTCGAGTGCCGCTTCCGGCATGGGCTGCGTCGGACGCGCGCCGTTCTGCGAGATGAAGTTGTACAGACCCGGCGACATGGGCAGGTTGAACAGCTTGTGCATGTCTGGCCGGTTGAGATTTGCATCCAGCAGCAGCACCCGCATCCCCGCCTGCGCCATTGCCATCGCCGTGTACGTGGCCACCGTCGTGTTTCCTTCCTCGGGGCGCGCGCTCGTGAACAGCACGCTCTTCCGCTGTTCTTCCAGCAGCCCCGTCTGAAGCTTGGTGGCTAGCAGACGGTAATCGGGCGAGATGGGCGGCGGCGGGTACTTCCAGCGGATCCCAAACGGGATCGAAGCCAGCACAGGAAGGCGTGTGACGCCTTCCAGATCCTTTACGTCGCGCAGCGTCGGGTCGATGTATTCGAGCACGAGCGCCAGCGCCGCGCCGACCAGCAGCCCCGCGAGCAGTCCGGCGGCCAGGTTGAACCGCCAGCGCGGGCTCGATGGCCCGGCGGGCGCATCCGCCGGCTCGACGAGCGTGACACTCTGCGCGGCGCGCGCCTGCTCGAGGCGGGCTTCCTGGAGCTGCGTGATAAGCGTTTCGTACGTCCCTTGCGACGCTTCAACAATCGCCCGTTGGCTCTCCACCTGGGCGGCGCTGGCACCCGTGTCCTCGAGCTCCGTGAGGCGCGCCTGCTCGTCGATGAGCGTCTGGCGCGCGCCTTCGACCTGCTGGTTGAGGACGGCGGTGATGTTCGGAATCGTCACTTCGAGCGCTGCCGGATCCCCGAGCAGCGTCACCAACTCGTTGGCGATCGCGGCGGCCTCGTCCGCGTCGCCCGCCGTCGCCGTGATCTCGATCAGTTCGGTGCCGAACACGGCTCGCGTGCTGACGCGGCCCTTCAGCCCGGCGCCAGACGTATCAAGATCAAGGTTCTCCGCCACGACATCCAGGAAGGGCGTCGAACGGACCGTGAACGCAAAGTTATTGAGCGTGCGCTCCGCATCCCCTTCGCTCGATGCGCCACCGAGCGATCCGATGTCGATGCGGGCAGTCGCGGTCGATTCGTACGTCGGCGGCGTCCGGTAGCTCAGCATCGCCGCGCCGAATACGGCGAGCACAACTGGAATGATCAGCACCCACTTGCGCCGGTTCACCAGTTGCAGATAGCGCTCTAGTTGAAGGCGGCTCTCGTCGTTCATCTACGACCCGCCCCACGCGAATACAGTGCCCTCAATGGTGGTCGCTCCTTGTTCTGCGGCCTCCCTACCAGGCGCCGCGGCCCCCGAACACGGCGCTGGGGGTCTTGAGAACGATGTACAGATCGAGCCACAGCGACCAGCGCTCGATGTACTCGAGGTCGATCTCCACCATGTTCTCGAACGGGATCTCACTGCGGCCGCGCACCTGCCACAGGCCCGTCATGCCCGGCATCGCGGCGAGGCGGCGCATGTGCCGCTGCTGGTAATGGGCAACCTCACGCGGGAGGGGTGGACGCGGGCCGATCAGGCTCATGTCGCCCCTGACCACGTTAAAGAGATTCGGCAGTTCATCCAGGCTCGTGCGGCGCATGAACCGGCCGATGGGCGTCACGCGCGGGTCGCGGCGCATCTTGAACACCATGGGCGCTTCGTGGAAATTGTCGTCTTCCAGTCCATCGCGAAGCAACTCGGCGTCCTTGAGCATGGAACGGAATTTGTAGAACGCGAACGGCTTGCCGAAGCGGCCGACGCGCATCTGCTTCACGAACACCGGCCCCGGCGACGTCACCTTGATGAGCACGGCGATGACTGCGATCGGTATCGCCAGCACCACCAGGAAGACCGCCGCGAAAACCCGATCGAGGATGCCCTTGATCGCGTAGGCTCTGCCGCGGAGTTCTGTGAAGACGACGGTCTCGACGGATAAGGTCGCCGCGGTCGTCAGAACTTCCTGTCCCGATTCGACGTTTGAACTCATGACGCTGCGCATAGACACCCACCCAAACGCCTGGCGTCCCGTCCTGGGCTGCCGGCAGCACTCAACGCGCAATGAGGATCTACCCGGGGCGGAGTATGGTTGATAAACATAACAGCCTTGACAAGGCCAATCAATAGAACTCCAACCACCGTGTGAACTCCAATGTCAAGGCGCCCACGGGCTGTTGGTCCCGGACGCCTCTTCCCTGCTAGTAACGCCTTCGGAGGGTGCTCGTTACGGGCGGGCATGCAATTCCCCGGTCAGCCTCCGAAGGACGCGGCGGAAGCTCGCCGCCACGCTTCCCGTTGTACTCGGTATGCGTGCCTGCCAACAGGGGTGGCGGGGTTAATAACACGCAAACAACACGTTACGGAGGCGCGTTCTTGACGTTTGAGCGCCGCAAGGTCTAAGACGCCGTCATCCCGATCCCGTGCGCACGCGGACAGGAAGAAGGCCCGCTCGCCGCGGGCCCTCTTCTTCAGACCGTCCTGTGACCGGCCTTAGTTGCCGATCGGTGGCGCCAGCGGGGCGCGTGGCGTACCGCCACCGCCCAGGTTGCTGGCGCTGTTGTTGTTCACCACCTGGAGGATCTGGAACAGATCCTGCATGTCATCGTGGAAACTTCCGCCATCGCCGAACTCGGCGTCGGCGTCCATCGCGAAGGCGTGCACATCCCAATACGTGTCATCGACGACGTACGCACCATAATCCTGGAACGCATGACACAGCTTCTTCGCGTGCCTCGAACTGACCGCCGTTTCGCAGTTCACGCTCGGGTGAATCGCGAGCAGCGCGCCCATCCGCAAGGCCGGGTTATCGCCACCATACGACTGGCAGTCCATGTAGGCATCCGCCCGGTACGCGGGCCAGCGGAACCCGTCCTGCTGGCAGGAAATGAATCGCTGCGCCCACAGGTTGACCTTCATCACGTGACGGATGGGGTCGGGCCCGTTCAGTTCGCCCGGCCGCAGGCTTCCGCCCACGCCCGAGAGACCGGAGCCACCATGGCAGCCCCCGCGGCCCTCTCCGCGCAGATCGAGATAGTCATCGCTCCCGAAGAACGAGTAGTCGTAGTCCCACGAAGGGTTGCCGCCCGGTGACAGATCCAGCGGTTGACCCTGCACGATCGTATTGTTGTCGTCGCGCAGGAACACCGCACAGCCGTTCCAGCTGCCGTCGTGCTCCATGTCCGAAGGCACGTGTACCCATTCCTCGTCATTCAGGCGTTTCACGGGGTCGTTCGGGCTCAGCCCGATCAACTCCTCGTCGACCGTGATCTGGCCGCTCCAGCCGCCGGCGTACTGGATGCCTGCCGGAACGTACTGCGCGTTCGACCCGATGGGCATGTTCCAGAGCGAGTTGCTCGCGAACGGCCACAGGTACTTGTTGCGCGTGCCGCCGCTCGCTTGAGGGGTCGGCGTACGTGTCGGCGTCGGCGGCGCCACCGTGGGCGTGTTCGTCCGCGTCGGCGTCCGGGTCGGCGTGTTGGTCCGCGTCGGCGTCCGGGTGGGCGTCGCGGTTGCGGCCGCCGTCGTCGGCGTCGGCGTCGAGGACGCGACCTTCGTCGCCGTCGGCGTCGGCGTTCGCGTCGACGTCGCGGTCGGCGCCGGCGTATTGGTCGCAGCGCCCGTCGTCGGCGTCGCCGTTGCTACCGGCGTGTTCGTCCGGGTGGCCGTCGCTGGCGGCGTATTCGTCTGCGTCGGCGTCGCTGTCGCAACGGCCGTATTCGTCGGCGCCGGCGTACTCGTCCGCGTCGGCGTCCGCGTTGGCGTATTCGTACGCGTCGGCGAAGCCGTAGGCGTGTCGAGCGGGTCGATCGATGTGTTACGCGGCACGCTCACCTCGCCGGCGCGCGTCGCCGTCGGCGTTGGGCTGCGGCGGTGATCCGCCGTGCCCGTATCGTCGTCCCCTTCTACAGGGCTGTCCGTGTCTCCGATGTCACGCGCGTCGCGGTCGCGGCCGTTGCCGTCACCGCCCGGGCGGGTCGTACCCGTGCGGACTCGCCACCACGCGAGCCATTCCTCGACGCGGCCGCGGGCGCCCCGCGACTCGTCCAGGACCGTGGTGTAGTAGTAACGCTCATCGGCGGTGGCGGCCGCGTTGAGCACCGTCACAGGCGCATCGCCCGTTGCGGCGACGTCCCCCGACGGCATGATCGGATAGGCGACCGCGGCATCGTAGTCGATGGCACGCGGGTCGCCCGGCAAGTCGTCTGTGCTGTTCGCCGCGGCGCTGGGCGCCACCGGCACTGGCTGTGATGCGATGTTGTCCTCTTCCACCCCTTTCATTCGCTGCCCATCGTCCGTCTTCCCTCGAACTTCTGGCGACGAGGGAGCGAGGCCGGTGGCCTTTGTCGCCACCGATGTGACGAGCGAAAGCGTCGCCAGACCTGCGATCAGGCCCAGCGGCAACCAGCGTACTTCCAGTCCACGCAGCAGTGATTGAAGTCGTTCCTTCAGCAGAATGCACCCCCAAACAGACGCCGGCTGGCTTCGCCGGCGTATCCCTTGACCCCAAGGGCATAATCGGCCGCCTCCTCCGATCCTGACCGTTCCGGTAGGCCCGTTTGGACGTGGAAAGCCCTTGCTACAGGTTCAAAAAACCCTCATATGGGGGCGATCGGAAGGGTTTTTACACTTTGTTCTACGCGTCCGAACAGACGTGCGGAGGATTACGCTGCTTCGCGTTCGAGGCTGCTGCGATGCGCCTGCTCGTGGTCTTCCGCCGCATCGAAGATCGTCGCAAGACGCCCGCTCGAAGAGAGCACGGCAAGCGCGCCGACCACCCGTGGGCAGAACAGCTTCCCCTTCTTGCGCTCGATCTCGTCGTAGGCCTCTTGCAGCGACCAGGCGCGCTTGTACGGGCGCTCGGTCGTCAGCGCATCGAACGCGTCGGCGACCGCGACGATGCGCGCCGGCAGCGGTATTTGCTCGCCGCGCAGCCCATCCGGGTAGCCGGAGCCGTCCCAACGCTCGTGGTGCCACCGCGCGACGACGCGCTCCGTCTCGAACATCGGCGAGTCGCCGATGAGCCGCTCACCATGCTCCGGGTGCAATCGGATCAACTCCCAATCGTCTTCAGTGAGCTTGCCCGGATTCATGAGCACCGCATCGGGCAACCGCAACTTGCCCAGGTCGTGAATCGTCGATGCAGCGCCAATCGCTTCCGCTTCTTCGTCGGGAAGCCCGACTTCCCTCGCAAGCTCGACGCTATAAAAGCGAATGCGCCGCAGGTGCCCGCCCGTGTGCGGATCACGCGCTTCCGCCGCATCCGCGAGGCGCGCGAGCGAATCGCGGCTCGCCCGCTCGAGCTGCTGGTACGACGCCTCCAACTCGTCCCGAAGCAGCGCGACCTTGATGGCCGGCGCCAGGTGGTCGGCAATCGTCGTCAGCACGGCGAGGTTCCCTTCGTCGAAAAACCCCGCGGTCGTGCTCATGCCGGCGAGCACCGCCAGCGGCTGGCCGTCGAAGCGTATCGGGCAGACCGCCAACGACTGCATGCCGGCGAGCACCATCAACTCGCGCTGCACGGCAGGCATCCGTGGGTCGCTCGCCGGATCGACGATGATACAAGGCGATTCCTCGGCCGTGCGCCTCAAGAACATCTGCGCCTCCGGCGTCAGGCGCGCCTCCTCCCAGCGTCTGCGGATCTCGCCGCCTTTGCCGGACGACACGTGAAATGGCGAACTCGCCCACTCGTTGGTCAGCCCTTCGATGAGCACACTCGTGCAACCCACGAAGTCCCCGATCATGTGCGTCACGGTCTCGAGTCCATCGTGCAGCGAGTCAGCCGTCGCCAGCGCACGTGCCAGGTCGATGTGGATGTCGCGCTCGCGGCCCGCCCGGATCGCGTCGATGTGCGCGCGGCCGTTCGCAACGACCGCCTGTACCAGGTCGGCGAGCGCGAGCACGATCATCGTATCTGGCCGAAACGATGCGGACCGCTGGCCCGCGAGCACCAGCACGCCGCTTGATCCCCCTTCATCGGGGATCGGCGCGTCGAGGACCCACGTTTCTCCCGGCAATTGCTCCGCGACCAGCGAAGCCGTCACCGGACCGCCCGCCGCCGCCGGCGTACAAGCATCCTCGTACTGGGGAAGCGACCCCGCGGAAGCGACCAACGCTGAATGACGATCGCGCGCGTCGATCGAGATCGTGCAAAGGCTGAGAGCGAACTCGTCGCGCGCTGCTACGGCGATCTCCTGCAGGATCTGCGCGGTCGTGCGGTCCGGCTTCATCGCCCGTCCGACGCGCACGAACAACTTGCGCGTGGCGCCCGTGAGCGTCGACACGGATTCGGCCTTGCGGCGATGCTTCTCGCTGTACATGCGGCTGTCGGCCGCGGCGAACAGGTCACGAACGCCGTCGCCGTCGTCCGGGTACGTGCCGATCCCGAAGCTCCCCAGCGTCGCCGGCATCTCCGCCTTGAGCCGCAGATCGCGCAGCGCCATGTCGATGCGGCAGCCGACGTCGAGCGCATCTTTCCGCGTGCGGTCCGGAAGGATCACGGCGAACTCGTCGCCGCCGAGACGCGCCGCGCAGGCCATCGGTCCGCCCACCGATGCAAATACCTTCGCCGTCTCGGTAAGCACCTGGTCGCCGAACTGGTGACCGTACGTGTCGTTCAGAAGTTTGAAGTTGTCGAGGTCGGCGATGATCAGACTGACCGGACGGTTGTCCCGCCCGGCGTAACTGATCTCAGCCTCGAGCCGCGACTGAAAGGCGCGCAGGTTCCAAAGCCCCGTGAGCCCGTCGGTGTCGGCCATCTCGCGCAGTTGCTCCGTCAGCCGCTGCACCTCGCTCAGGCTCTTTTCAATCACCCGCGTGTGCCCGACGCGCGCCAGCGTCGAGAGCGCGAAGAACGCCAATCCGCCGACGCCCACCGTCAGCATGCCGGCGACGCCCTGGATCGTGTAGACGTTCCCCCAGTTAATGACGAGCACCATCATGCCCAGCGCGAGCACGACGATCACGCCCGCGATACGGGAGATGAGCACGATGCGCCGCACCTGCTGGCGCGACTCTTCTGGAAGCGTTGGCGCCGATTTCACATGGAAATCATCGGCACTTCCCGGAGGCCGGGTTATTGGTCGGTTCGGAGTTTTTTGAGAAACGTGCGGACGGCCTCGGCCAACCGGTCGGCGCCCGGAAACCAGAAGTGGTCGACGCCTTCGAGGACCATCACTTCCCGGCCCGGAGCCTCGAGGCGGGAGAGCGCGGCCGCCGGCGCGAACGCATCCCGGTCGCCGGTCACAACCAGGGTCGGAATCCCGTCTGGTAGCTGGAGATCGGCTGCCGCGGCGGGCGGCGAAGCGAGCACGAGCGCCCGCGCACCGATGTCCCCCGCCACGGCCGCGGCGATGACCGCGCCGTACGAATAGCCCGCTAGCACTAGCGAAGCATCCCGGCTCCGCTCGCGTACGTAGGCGACGGCCGCCTGCGCATCGGCGGCGCCGCCACGCCCTGCATCGAAGTCGCCTTCGCTGGCGCCCGTGCCGCGGAAGTTGAACCGCAGCGTGGTAGCACCTTCGTCCGCCAAAACATCGAAGAGCGTCATCACGACATGGCTGTCCATGTCGCCGCCGTACTGCGGGTGGGGATGCAATACGACCGCCGCGAGCTTCCCCTCACCCGCGCGAAGCCGGCCATCGATGCTCAGTCCTTCGGACGCAAACGTGACGGCCCTCTCGCCGCGGCTGCTCACGTGAGGTCCCGTGGCGACACTTCGTCGCGGACGCGGCCGCCGAACAGCCGTCGCCAGAACGACAGCCGCACCTCATTCGCCGGACGCTCGGCATCGATGGCTTTCCACACGCCTTCGCGCTTCTCCCAGCGCTGGCGCAACACGTAGCTGCCGCGCCCGGCATAGCGCACGGCGCTCTCGCCAACGCCATCGCCCTGGCTCAACGCAATGATCTCGAACCGGCGCGGCGTGACGTGGCCGTTGCCGCGAAGCTGCAGCAGCGCCCGCGGAGTCATGTACGACGCGAACGCCGCATCATCGCCGCGCACGTGCGCGCGCGCCTGCGCCTCGACGCTCTCCCGGAGTGACTCACCCAATCCCTTCCTCCTCCCTGCGAATGACGAGGACGCGGTCCTTGCCCGCGTAGTCCTTCATAACGTACGCGTACCCGTCGGGGAAGAAACGACGCGCGACGGTGAGCAATCGCTCTCCCTGCGTCTCGCCGATCTCGGCAGCGAGCACCCCGCCCTCAGCGAGGTGCTGCGGCGCCTCCGCGATCAGCCGTTCGATGATCTCCGTGCCGTGCACGCCCCCGACGAGCGCGGAGCGAGGCTCATATTCTTGTATCTCGGGTTCGAGCGTCTGCCACTCACCCTCGGACACGTAAGGAAGATTGGCGAGAATGAGGTCGAATTCGCCCGTGCTCGCAAGAAGATCGCCCGGTCGAAGCATGACCCTGGATCCGACGCCATATGCCCGCACGTTCTTCGTCGCTACGTCCAGTGCGGCAGCGGATGCATCGGTCGCGATGATCCGCACTTGCGGCGCGTTCTCCGCGATCGCGATAGCCACCGCACCGGCTCCGGTGCCAACGTCGATGATTCTCAGGTCGTCACCCCGTCGCGTGATCTCTTCCAGCGCCAGGTCGACGAGCATCTCGGTCTCCGGCCGCGGAATCAGCGCATCATCCCAACATGTGATCTCGATCCCATAGAACTCGCGGTAGCCGATGATGTACGCAAGCGGCTCATGCTGAATGAGACGCGCGAGAAGTTCGTCGAACTCCCTCAGTGGAAGTTCGTCGATCGGATCCTGCAGGCGCGCGAGGAGCTGTGAGCGCGTCACCTGCAGGACGTGCGCCAACAGCACTTCGATCTCGAGGCGCAGATCGCGCTGCAGCACGTTCTTGAGAAGTGCCGACGTGCCGTGGATAACCTCAGCCGGTGTCGTCACCGTCAGTGCCGCGGCGGTGTCGCAGGCTTCCCGCTCGCCGCGAGCACCGCCTCGCGCACGTCCTTGGGATCGGGGAAACGGCCTTCCTTCTTGTAATCGAAGACGACCTGCCCATCGAAGCGCACCGTGAACGCGCCGCCACTCGAAGGCACCAGCACCCACTCGTCGGCCAGGTCGGGGCGTTGGTCGTACAGTTCGCGCGCGAGCCAGAACGCCCGGCCGTGGAACTTGCACACCTGGCAGAACTCGATCTCCAGACGGTGCTTCGCGCTCATGTCGCTTCCAGCAGCCGCGCCTGCTCGTCCGCATTTACCGCGTCGATGATGTCGTCGATCTCGCCATCGAGGATCCGCGGCAGGTTGTGCACCGTCAGGCCGATGCGGTGGTCCGTCAGCCTGTCCTGCGGGAAGTTGTAGGTGCGGATCTTCTCCGAACGTTCGCCGCTGCCGACTTGCTGTTTGCGCGACCCGGCGATCTCCTGTGCCTGTTCGTTCTGCTTCAAGTCGAGGAGACGCGCGCGCAGCACTGCCATCGCCTTCATGCGATTCTTGAGCTGAGAGCGTTCGTCCTGGCACACCACGACGATCCCCGTCGGGTTGTGCGTGACGCGGATCGCGGTCTCGACTTTATTTACGTTCTGACCACCGGCGCCACCCGAATGAAAGCGATCGATGCGCAGGTCGGATTCGTTGATCTGGATTTCGACGTCGTCAGCTTCGGGCAGCACAGCAACGGTCGCCGTCGAGGTGTGGATACGACCCTGCGCCTCGGTCGCGGGGACCCGCTGCACGCGGTGGACGCCGCTTTCGTACTTCAGTCGCGAGTACGCGCCCTGCCCGTGGACCTCGAAGACCACTTCCTTCATGCCGCCGATGCCGCTCTCACTTACAGAAGCGACTTCCGTCTTCCAACCGCGACGGTCGGCGTAGCGCGAGTACATGCGGTAGAGGTCCGCCGCGAAAAGCGCCGCTTCGTCGCCGCCCGTGCCCGCGCGGATCTCGACGATGACGTCGCGGGCGTCGCGCGGATCCTTCGGCACGAGCGCCAGCTTAAGCCGCTGCTCGAGTCCGCTGCGACGCACGGTCAGGCTTTCAACCTCCTCGCGTCCGAGCGCCGCGATCTCCGCATCGCCGTCATTGGCGACGGTGCGCGCGTCTTCGAGGGCTGCCGCGCTGGCCTTCCAGTCGCGATACAAAGAGACAACGTCTTCGATTGCCGCACGCTCCTTCGCGATCGCCTGCAGTTTTTCGTAGTCGCCGTTGATCTCCGGCCGCGCCATGTCGGCGGTCAGGTCGTCGAAACGTTGCTCTGTCGCTTCAAGCCGGTCGAACATCGTCATACGTGCGAAAACCCCCTCCCCGTGGGCCACAGCCGCGCAACGGTGGGGGTTCTGCCCTCTCATCACATCTTAACAGCCCACCAGCAGTGGGTTAGCTCTCGCGTTGCGCCGCGTGCGGCTTGCTCGCCATACAACGCCCCGTACACCCCGGGATCGCTGTTTTCGATGACGGTCGCGCCGCAGACCTTCGCGTAGAACTCCGCCGGCCCGACGCCGCCGATGATGGCGTATGCGTATCCCAACTCCCACATGCCCTCGAGGCACGGAACAGCAACGAGGTCCCGGCGCCATGGCCGCACAGGTCTTCGCGCATGCCGGTCGGGCCAAAGTAGCCGCGTCGCACGCACTCGTACACCGCGAAGTCCGCAATCGCGCCGTCCTTCATCGCGACGAAACCCGTGGTCGGATGTCCGTTCGCGAACGCGAGATCCGCTTCGGATGCCCACGCCTCGCCGAAGTGCTTGAGGATGAAGCGTTGCAGCGGCGCTCGGTCCCACGCTTCCATCCGACGCACCGCGATGCCGGCCTCGGCCGTGCGCGCATCGTACGCCGAGCTATCGGGCGGCGCGTAGAGCCGTACGAGCATGTTAGGGATACTACGCGCCGATCAGCCCGGCGACGTCGCCGGCCGGCACGCGCCGCTCGCTGTGGTCTCGCAGGTCCCGCAACGTCACTTCGCCCCGGCCAACTTCCGCCGCGCCAATGATCGCGGCAAAGTCGGCATGCTTCGCGTTGGCGTGGCGCAACTGCGCCTTCAGGCTGCGGCCGCTGCTCCCCATCATCGTCTGGCAGCCCGCCGCCCGTGTCTGCTCGGCGAGTTGGAGGGCGAGGATCGCCGCTTCCGGTGTGAGGTGCGCGATGTACACGCGCGGGCCCGCCGTCGGGTCGACCGGCACCTCCTGGCGCTTCAAATTGATCACCAGCCGCTCGACCCCGCTGCCAAACCCGATCCCCGGCGTCGGCGCGCCACCCAGCAACTCGATCAGGCCGTCATACCGGCCGCCGCCGCCGAGCGCACTCTGGCTTCCTTCGATCGACGGCTGCATCTCGAATGCCGTGCGCGTGTAGTAGTCGAGTCCTCGCACGAGGCGCTCATCGATGTCGAAGCCTATCTTTAGCGCTTGAAGATACGACTTCAGGCGTTCGAAGTGCTCCCGGCACTCGTCGCACAGGTAATCGTGGAGGCGCGGCGCGCCTGCGATGATCGGCTGGCAACGCTCCTCCTTGCAGTCGAGCAGGCGCATCGGGTTCTTCTCGAAGCGCATGCGGCAATCTGCGCAGACGTCGTCGAGGCGCGGCCGGTAGTACTCCCGCAACGCTTCGATGAACGCCGGGCGGCACTTCTGGTCGCCGATCGTGTTGATCTTGAGCGTGAAGTCGCGCAGCCCCAACTCCCGGTACAGCGTCCACAGCAGGTTGATGACCTCAGCATCGATCAGGGGGTCAGCATCGCCGATGGCCTCGGCGCCAAGCTGCGTGTGCTGGCGATAGCGGCCCGCCTGGGGCCGGTCGTAGCGGAAGTTCGGCGCCAGGTAGTAGAGGCGCACCGGCTGGGGCAGGCTGGCCATCCCCTGTTCGATGTACGCCCGCGCGACACCGGCCGTCCCTTCGGGGCGCAGCGCCAGACGGTCGCCGCCCCGATCGTCGAAGAGGTAGACCTCCTTCTCGACGATGTCGGTCCCGGCGCCCGCCGTCCGCAGATAGACGCCGGCGTGCTCGAAGACGGGTGTTTCGATACGTCGGTAGCCGAATAGCTCGCAGACCCGCTCGGCGGTGTCCCGGACGTGCTTCCAGTAGGGCCAGTCGTCCGGCAAAAGGTCGTTCGTGCCGCGTGGGGCAGCGAAGCGCGCGGGGCGGGGTACATCCTCGGTCATAGCGCCGCAAGCATAACAGCAGCTTCAAATCAGGGGGAGAATCAGCCATTTCGTGCGCTACACTTGGCGTGAGGCGTACAGGCGTACGAGCGTACAGACGTACATACGCCGAAGGCGCATACGCCGAAGGAGGCGCGGCATGACCAGGCGCATGACCATCGTGTTCGACGACGAGGAGCTCTACACCGCCCTCAAGGTGGAGGCCGCCCGTACGCATCGCCCGGCGAAGGACATCGTCGCCGACGCTCTCGAACTGCTGTTCGAGGCGACGCAGGACGAGCACGCCGCCATCCGCACGCGTTCCCGCATGAAGACCTTCGCGCGGCGCGGCGGCCCCGACGTCGACCGCGTGCTCGAAGAACTCGGACTCAAGCGATAAGAGGGGCCGGACCAGCATGACCGCCGTCGCCCATGAGCCAAGCGTGCAGCCGCTGATCGAAAAGGCTTCGGCGTACCTGCCGCCGGACCGTCTCGACCTGATCCGTCGCGCCTACGAGTTCGCGGCCGAGGCGCACCGCCCGCAAAAGCGGCTCACCGGCGACCCTTACATCATCCATCCGCTGGACGCCGCGATGACCGTCGCCAATCTGCAACTCGACGCCGCGGCGATCGCGGCCGCGCTCCTGCACGACGTGCAGGAAGACTGCGGCGTCCCTAACGACGAGATCAAGCGCCGCTTCGGCGAGGAGGTGGCGCGGCTCGTCGACGGCGCCACCAAGCTCGACAAGATCGCCTGGCGTGCCCCCGATGAGCGCCCCGGCGACCAGACGATCCAGGCCGAGAGCCTTCGCAAGATGTTCCTGGCCATGGCCGAAGACATCCGCGTCGTCATCATCAAGCTGGCAGACCGCCTGCACAACATGCGCACGCTCGATGCGAAGCCGCCGGAGAACCGCATTCGCACGGCGCAAGAGACGATGGAGATCTACGCGCCGCTCGCGAACCGCCTGGGCATCTGGCAACTCAAATGGGAGCTCGAAGACCTGGCGTTCCGGCACCTCGAACCGGAGCGCTACAAGCAGATCGCCAAGCTCATCCAGTCGAAGCGCACCGTGCGCGAACGCTACATCGCGCAGGTCGAGCGCATTCTGCGCGAGGAGTTGGCGAAGCACGGCATCAACGCCGAGGTGAAGGGCCGCGCGAAGCACATCTACTCCATCGCGCAGAAGGCCGAGAAGTACGCCGCCGAGCACAAGTCATTCGAGCAGATCTACGACCTGCTCGCGCTGCGCGTCATCGTCGATACGGTGACGGACTGCTACAACGCGCTCGGCGTCGTGCACGGGCTGTGGCACCCCGTGCCCGGCCAGTTCGACGACTACATCGCCAACCCCAAGGAAAGCCTCTACAAGTCGCTGCACACGTCCGTGATGGCGATCGGCGCCCGCCCGCTCGAGATTCAGATCCGCACGGCGGAGATGCACGAACTCGCCGAGTACGGCGTCGCGGCGCACTGGGTGTACAAGGAAGGCAGCGATGGCCGCCGCGACGTGCGCACGGAAGACCGCATGTCGTGGCTCCGCCAGCTCCTCGAGTGGCAACGCGATATGTCGCACGCCGAGGAGTTCGTCGAATCCGTCAAAACGGACCTCTTCCGCGACCAGGTCTTCGTCTACACGCCCAAGGGCGAGATCAAGGAGATGCCGACCGGCGCCACGCCGGTCGATTTCGCGTATCGCGTCCACACCGAACTCGGGCATCGATGCGTCGGCGCGAAGGTCAACGGCCGCCTCGTCGCGCTCGACTACCAGCTCCAGAACGGCGACGTCGTCGAGATCGTGTCGTCGAAGCACCCGCGCGGGCCGTCGCGCGACTGGCTCAACCAGAATCTCGGCTACATCAAGACGGGCCACTCGCGCGAGAAGATCCGCCAGTGGTTCAAGCGCCAGGAGCGCGCCGAGAACATCGATCGCGGCCGCGAGATCATCGATAAGGAACTGCGTCGCATGAACCTCGTGCTCAGCGAGTGTCAGGACGAGGTGCTGCGCATCTTCAAGTTCGATAATCTCGACGATTTCCTCGCCGCGCTCGGCTACGGCGGCGTCAGCACGTCGCACATCGCGACGCGCCTCGCGCCCTTGATCCATCGTGACGAAGAAGAAGATCTGCCGACGGTCGATGGCACGCTCGCGCCGGTCACCAGCCACACCGTGCAGGTGCTCGGCACCGGCGACCTGTTGACGACGATCGCGCGCTGCTGCAACGCCGTGCCCGGCGACCGCATCATCGGCTTCGTCACGCGCAGCCGCGGCGTCACGATCCACCGCGCCGACTGCTACAACGTCCTCCACGAAGACGAGAAGGAGCGCCTCGTCGACGTCGAGTGGGGACGCAGCGACGCGGCGGCGTACCCCGTCGGCGTCGTCATCGAAGCGTGGGACCGCGTCGGCCTGCTGCGCGACGTCTCGACCCTCGTCTCCGACGAGAAGGTGAATATGCTCGGCGTGCGCACCGAACACGCCGACCGCACGACGAACGTCTATCTCACGCTCGAGACGACGGGCATCCCGCAACTCAGCCGCGTCATGGCGCGCCTCGAATCGGTGCGCGGCGTCATCACCGTCACGCGCGAGCGCGAAGGCCACCGGCGCACCACCAGCGGCTCCCTCTGACCATGGGCATCGTCCGCACGGATGCGGGGCTCGGCAAACTCGTCGAAGGCGACCACTGGACGCCCGTCGCGCAAAATCTCGGCTTCACGGAAGGCCCCGTCTGGCACCCCGACGGATCGCTGCTCTTCAGCGACATCCCCAACGACCGCGTGCACCGCCTCCGCGGCGGTGCCCTCGACGTCTACCGCGAGCCCAGCGGCAACGCCAACGGCCTCACGCTCGATCTCGATACCAACCTGCTTGCCTGCGAGCACGGCACCCGGCGCGTCTCACGCGAACGCGGCGGCGAGATCGAAACGATCGCGTCGCACTACGATGGCAAGCGGCTGAACAGCCCAAACGACATCGTCGTGCGCAGCGACGGCCGAATCTTCTTCACCGACCCGCCGTACGGCATCACGGAAGAGCAGCGCGAGCTGCCGTACAACGGCGTCTTCACGCTGGCGCCCGACGGCGAACTGTCGCTGCTCGTCTCGGACTTCGACCGTCCGAACGGGCTCGCCTTATCGCCCGACGAGCGCACCCTATACATCGCGGACACCGCTCGACTGCACGTGCGCGCGCTCGACGTCGCAGTCGACGGCGCGCTGTCGAACGGCCGCGTCTTCGCCGATATGGCCGAAGGCGGCCGCCCCGATGGCATGAAAGTCGACGTCGAAGGCCGGGTCTACGTCGCCGCCGGCGCCCTGCAGGTCTTCGCTTCCGACGGCAAGCCGCTCGGCGTGCTCGACTGCCCCGAATCGCCCGCGAATTGCGCCTGGGGCGAAGACGGCTCGACGCTCTACATCACCGCCCGCACCGGCGTCTACCGCCTGCGATTCAACATCCGCGGCATCGCGGCACATCTCCGGTAGCGAAGCGCCGGCGTCCCACCGCGATTGCCGACAGCGCGGCGCGCACCACGTGGTGTGCTATATTCCGCGCCGATGATCAAGCTGTGCTCGCTGCTCGCAACCTTGCGTTCTTCGCGTGCGCAGCGTGCGGCGGCGATGACGCCGACGTCCAGTCGCCGGTCGAAGGCATGCTGCAGGACGTGAGCGGGTCGGCGGCCGGCGAGCCCGAGTCGATCACGCTCGTCAGCGATGCCGGCGACACGCTGGAGTTCACCGTCGAACTGCTCGAGCCGGGCAGCGTCAACGTCGAGCACCTGCAACTGCACATCGACCAGGCGATGCCGGTCTCGGTCTCCTTCAGCGGCAACGGCGACACCCGCGTCGCCTACCGCATCGATGACGCGCCGCCGTAGTCATTGTCCGTCGAGCAAAAGCTCACGCCACCTAGCAATTGACACTATCCCCACATCGTGTCGATTCGCCTAGAAGAGAGGCAAGTCACGACGGAAGCGATGCTTGCGCTCAGGCGGTACGCGCGTTTCGGGTGTGGCCGTTGTTGAATCGCGTGCGACCCGGCGAAGGCAACCCGATGCGAGCGGTGAACGCGGTGTAACTGAAAACGGACGAACAGCAAAACTGTCCGCCCGTTCCCTCTTGGCAATGTCAGTTTAGATCGCAAGTCCCCTTGAACATAGGAGCGTCACATCGTGTCGTTCATCTTGAAGTTGCGTCCAACGACGACAAGAACCGTGCGAGCGTGGTCTGGTGCGCTTTTCGTGCACAGTATTTGTGGCCCAACGGGCGGGGTTCCCCTGCGTACCGGGGCCTATTCACGGGGTGGCGAGAGATTCGACCGTCGCGCGCGGATCGCAGCGTCGGCGGCAATGGTCCAGGTAAGTGCGAGCAGCAACCCGAACGGGAGGCTGAATAGAGTAAGGAACAGCAGATCATCAATCCACACCCATCCGGCGAACCAGATTGACGCGACGATTAGCGCAACGCCAACGAGATCAACTTTCGCCCATCGCCACCGCGAGTATCCTCCAGCGCGGTTGACGCCCTCCAGGTGAAACCTCATCCTAATTACTCCCGCGAGGCCCAACACGAAGCCCGCAAGGAATCCGTACCATTGAGGTTCATCAATCGACATCTCAATGTGCTCCTCCCGTACAAACCTGATACGCGCGTAGCCGGCTGCCACTGTCGCTCCTCCACCAGCCACAGCCACTAGGACGCCGATCCCCATTATCGGCACCCCGACTCCGGCTGGCGAGGTCGCAGCGCCGAATGCAATTATGGTCGTGCTGGTGGCGAGCGTCATCCCACCTATGACGAGAGTACCAACTACCATCTCGTAGCACACCGAAAACGGATTGACCACACGCAACGCAACCCCCGCGGCGTCCTTGAGTGGTTCGCCAACCTTCTCAACCAACGTCTCGCCGAAGTCACACAGCATGCAGCCTCCGTCTGCAGGGAGCTTGGCTTTCATAGGGTTCTCGTAGGGCGGCGGGGAAGGCTCACCGAGTTCTCGCGGTTCGGCTTCGCGCGTAGTCCCGATGCTCTGCGACGCTATGAAGAACAATGCAGCCATCGCGTTCTGCCATTCGAGGTACTTCAGTGCGCCCACCAGTTGATCGCCTTGATACTTGAGGTAATCCAACGCGCCCTTGAGTTCGCAGGCCGCATCGCACCTCATGGGCTTCGCGTTGACGGACTCGCCTTCTGTGTAGTACGTGCCCTCGTCAACGTCCACCACAATGTCGTCGGGCGAGCTCGTGCAGAACAACAAGCACTGCGGCGTCAGGCCGAACGGGTCGACGTATCGCAGCGGGTTGTTCAGAACGTACGAGTACGGATTGCACGACTGTGGATCGTATGCGGCGGCAACAACAGGATCAGCACTCACAAACCGCCCAAACGTCGTGTGTAGAACCGCGCCTTGTAGTTGTACAGGCCGAACTCGGCGTCGCCAGGCTCTTTGCGCTGGCCCGTGTAGAGCTTGTCCGTCTCGCTGATGCCGCCGGAACGCGTCGCGCCGTGCGGCACCCGCGCCCCTGCCCCACATCTGCAACGCCACCGCCGCGAATCACGACGCGCCGGTCGCACGCTCGTCCCTACACTCGACGTGGAGGTGCGGCATGGTGCAACGCAGGCACGCAGAACCGCGCGAGTTCGTCGATGCGCTCGAAGGGCTCGACTTTCCGGCATCGCAGGCGGCGATCCAGAACAAGGCCCAGGACAAGGGCGGCATCGACGCCGAGGTGACCTACGTCCTCCGCCACCTCCCCGACCGCACCTACGACTCGATCGACGACCTCAACGCGGAGATCGCCCAGATCTACGCGAGCGGCATCGCCCTCCCCGACGCCGCACCCGCAGCGCCAACGGCCGCCTCGAAGCGCGACAAGCAGGACATCGAAACGCAGGCCGACACCCGCGAAGGCGAACCTCCCGGCGAATCCCGCACCGGCCAACCAACCGACTTCTTGGCCTGACTCAGCCGAACCTCAAAACCCGCTCACACGCTGGAGCGTCGATTGCCGAGCTCAATCGTCGGTTCCAACCGCTCTCCGTCGATCACCTTACGCATGCGCGTACGCAACTGCTCCCAATCGCTTCTGTAGAGTGCGTATTGATAGAGATCCCAGTAGCGATCGAGATACCAGATATGCTCCCTCAAGGTTCCCTCGCGTGAGAACCCGGCCGATTCAAGCGCATCAATGGATGCCTGGTTGAACTGGTAAACCTCGGCATAGAGTTTGCGAATGGCAAAGAATTTGAAGAGATAGTCGCCGAAGAGCATCGAACCCTCGACGGTAATGCCAGTTCCTCTGACTGATGGGTCAGCGTAGAGCAGGAAGTGAACAAATCCATCCTCTGGGCTCGCCCCATAGGTGTGCACGAAGCCTATCGGCCGGCGGCTGGTGCGATCCAGAATCAGGAAGAAGACGACTTCCTGAAGAAGTTGCTCTAGACCACCGGCGAACTGCTCGAAACTTATGACCCGCCGATGCGTGGACCACAAATGTAGCGAACTGACGTCGCTTCTCCACTTGAACAGCAGCGGGTAGTCGTCACGGGATATCGGGCGCATGACGACACGGCGGCTAAACAGGGAGTCCGGGTAATCAGACTCGAGCATGCTCAGAGAGGGGGACAGGTGGGAATGCATAGCGTATTGGTCTGATTCAGTGGGGGGTTAGATTGATAGTAGTTGTGCTGAGTGCGAAACCTAGTATCGTGGTTCATGCACTGGGCGTACGTGCCTACACCATTCACCGTTTTAGTCTTGCTGTTGTAGCTAACCAGCATCTGCGTGTCATACATCGTGCGCCAAGCTCCGTTACAGAATTCCTTTCCCACGGCACGCGAGCCAATTACCTGGGGGGCCGGGTTTTTAAACGTATGAGCCTGGCCAGTCACGTTCGGGAAGCCACTGGGCGCATCCCAGTCTACGCAGTTTTCTCGATACAAGAACCGGTCAGGGTTCGTGTAATTGTTCTGACCTGTCTTCAGCTCGTCGCACGTTATCGCTAACACGGACGGTCCGCCGATAGAAGCGTGGGCCGATTTGACGAGTGTGCCTAAGACGATTCCAGTGATAAGCCTTCTGCGAATCGACATTGCTACTACCTCCTGACCGTCGTATCCGACACGGCGGTCAAAAGGTCCTCGTTGGTCATTTGCTGTGACTCCCAGACCAAGAGAAGGCCATCCCGCTCACCCACAATCATCTCCCCGCCGTTGCTCATCAACCACGCGCTAAAGTCAACTCCATCGAGCAAGATATTGATCGGTTCTGCCGTGCGCCACCAAGGGGGGGTCGAAGTCAGGAGCGGATTCAGATCGGCTGCGCTACCTACAGTGATTCGCAGAACCCTTCCGTCTTCGCTGGCATAGGTCGTGGTGATCGCAAGCCCGTACATACTGGCGAATCGTGCATCTCGTTGCAGGAGCCCTGGCTGCACTTTCGCTTGCGCGCCAGTAATTGTAGTTGAAGAGAACTTTGCCGCCGAATCGGGATCAAGGAACGCTACAGGAGTGCCGTCAGGAACGGTGTTCGCATCGGAGTAGGTCGTAGGCTGCGGAGGCTCGACGCTCTCCGCAAGAACGGGCACTTCAGCAGCATGCTTAAGCTCGAAGAACGTTTGCGGCTTCGCTGGAACGATCTCGAGCGCGAGCACTTCCGTGTCGACGATCAACACCTTCGTGTTGGTTTCTGTCCGGAGCTCGACGGTGTAGCGGAGGACATTGGCGTTGTCCGTGATCTCAAGTGTCTCAATCGACTCGATAGGTCGGAGATCTTGTGTATATGGTCGCTGATAAGCGTTATCCGACTCAGGCGCCGGCGAGGCCATCGTCCGCACCTCGACAACCGTGGTCTCATCGTTCCCGGTGCGGCGTGTAGACAGGACGGAAACGGACGATTCGGGTCGGACATCCGGGATCGATATCGAGCGCACCGGTGAGTGAGTCACTTCAAACGGGAGAAGTTGCACCGCCCCTAGTGCCGACTGATAGATGAGTTCACTATGTGGCCCAGTGCGGGACTCTTCCTGAACCACGTTCCCAAATTCATCCGTTACCACCGTATAGCGCCGATCTATGCCTCCATTCGAATCCGCCTGAAACCATGCATCAACGTACGTCGTCTCTGGCTCAGCTTCGTATAGGTCAAGGTGATAGGGATCGGTTGGCCTGTCTGCGTCAGAACGAACTCTTGAAAACTGTCTGGTCGTCAAGTGGAGAGTTTCGTTCGGACCGGGGCGAATCTCTGCGTTCACGGCTTCCTGCAGAAGCGCGCGAGCATCAACGCGATCCGTAGACAGATCGAGAAACTCCGACGCACCGTAGACGGAAATCGTCGCAACGCCCACGATTAGCAAGGTCAGGACAAGGAAGCCATACCTCACTACATCAACCCCTCGCAACTGCGATTAGCAGTGTTCGTAACGGTAAGTAAGGTACGATTCATGGAAACCTTTGTCAACGACTGGTATGGCTCGCATTCCCCGTTTTTCTAGGCAATCCGTGCCGCAATCCAATGACGGCTGCATGCTTCATGGCCATGCAACTGAACGGTGGCACCCGCGGCCCCGACCAGCGCCTCGAAGCGCGACAAGCAGGACATCGAAACGCAGGCCGACACCCGCGAAGGCGAACCTCCCGGCGAATCCCGCACCGGCCAACCAACCGACTTCCGCGCATAGGCCCGGACGGTTTCACCACAGAGGCACAGAGGCACGGAGTTGTTTTTTTCTTCGAGGGCGGCCTAACGGCCTAGCTCCCCCAAGAAATCTCTGCGCCTCTGTGCCTCTGTGGTTCATTCAAATCCCCCTGTTGACGTACAAATGTTCTGTGTGAGATAGTCGCGGGGTTATGGCCCTCGCCAAGGTCCTCTCGTGCGCGGTCGTCGGTCTCGAAGGCGAGATCGTCGAGTGCGAGGTCGACGCCGCCAACCGCGGCCTCAACAGCCTCGCCATGGTCGGCCTGCCCGACGCCGCGGTGAAGGAAGCGAAGGACCGCGTCGAGTCCGCGATCAAAAACTCCGGCTTCCCCTTCCCGCGCGGACGCATCGTCGTCAACCTGGCGCCGGCCGACATCCGCAAGGAAGGCCCGACCTACGACCTGCCGATCGCCGTCGGCATCATGGTCGCCGCCGGCAACGTCCTCGCCGACGTCCACGACGCCGTGTTCCTCGGCGAACTCTCGCTCGATGGCGCCGTCCGTCACGCGCAGGGCATCCTGCCGATGGTCGCGCTGGCCCGCGAGCGCGGCATCCGCACGGCATACGTGCCCGGCGTCGACGCGAAGGAGGCGGCGCTCCTGCCCGACATGACGATCTATCCGGTCGATACGCTGTCGTCGCTGCTCAATCACCTCGCGCAGCGCGAACCGCTCTCGCCGATGCCGTGTACCGGCATCCCGAAGGTCGAACCGTCAGAATGGCTCGGCACGGACTTCGCCGCGATCCGCGGCCAGGAACACGTGAAGCGCGCGCTCGAAGTGGCGGCCGCGGGCGGCCACAACGTGCTGATGTCCGGCCCGCCCGGCAGCGGCAAGACGCTGCTCGCCCGCGCCATGCCGTCGATCCTGCCGTCGATGTCGGCCGAAGAGACGCTCGAGGTGACGAAGATCTACTCCGTCGCGGGCATGCTGCCGCCGGACACGCCGCTGATCTGCCGGCGCCCCTTCCGCGCGCCGCATCACACGATCTCGCACGCGGGACTCGTCGGCGGCGGCCGCACGCCGCGACCCGGGGAGATTACGCTCAGCCATCGCGGCGTGCTCTTTCTCGACGAACTCCCGGAGTTCGGACAGCAGGTGCTCGAAGTCATGCGACAGCCGCTCGAAGACCGCACCGTCACGATCTCGCGCGCCCAGGGCTCGACGACGTATCCCGCGAACTTCATGCTCGTCACCGCCATGAACCCCTGCCCCTGTCGGTCAGTTCTACAGCGGGGAAGCGGTATGCCACGACGACGGTCGC
>JBBDXD010000002.1 GCA_040902535.1 Dehalococcoidia bacterium
TGATGAACCGTCCTCTGATTGGTCGATATCGCCGGGTTGCGCGGCGATGCGCGCCGCAATCGCGCGACCGCGCTTGCTACCGGTGGCATAACAACGGGGACCAACATCAATACGAATCCGACGATGCGCGCCATCGCAGATGTAAGAGCCGTACGTTCAACGCGTTGATAAGTCATGCCGGTTGCTTCCGCAGCGTGACTACGAACGAAGGGAGCGCCCAGCGGAGCGGCGCCAGGTCGGGAAGGACTCTACCGATTCCCGGAAGCCTTCTGCGTGCCACTTCCAACGAGCAGTCGTCGAGCGCCAGGCTCGCTGTGCCGGCGAGCGCGCCAAGCTTTCCGAGGGTGAGCGGCTGTACGTCGAAGCGCGCTCCGCGTCGCGCCAGGCGGACGTACCGGTCGCGCAGCGATGCGGGCAGCCACGAAAGGATTGGCAACTTGAAATGCGGTTCGAGCAGCGCAAACCGGTTGGGTGTCGCGAGATAGGCGATCCCTTTCGGCCGCATCACACGCGCGATTTCCCGCAGGTGCAGCAGCTGATCGTCGACGTGCTCGATCACGTGATTCGAGAGCACGACATCGAAGGTTGCGTCTTCGGCGGGGAGCTTCTCCGAAGAGATTCGCCGAAAGTCGAAGTCTCGAACGACGCGCTCGTCTACAACATCGACGCTCACGAGCGAACGCGATCTTCGAACAAAGTACGATGCGATGTAGCCGGAGCCGGTGCCAATGTCGAGCACGTCGCCAAGACTAGTGGTGCGCGTGGCGAGAATGGCTTCGATGCGCCGTGCCTTTGACTCGCGCGACGCTTCGTTGGCATCGGCGTGAGACTGCTTTGCGACGGTATGTCCGGCGATCATCGTGCCGCCTCCTCGCGCGGCTTTTCGAGCAGGAATCCCGTGATGCGCGCTGTTCGCGGCGGGAGGAAGCGGCAAACGTCCTCGATGGGATAGCTCACCGCGACGGCCGCTCTCAGTACCACCCGCTTCGCACGATCAGCCGCCGTGCTTCGTCCCTGCTTAAACGCGCCGATCTCGTGGCGAGCCCGCGCGCCGTTCGCGACACGATGCACCCGGCTGAGCATCCGCAACAGCGGGATGTAGTGGTCGCCGATGGTGCGATGGACCGTCAGTCCGTGCTGCGCGAACTCTGACTGCCAGGCCGCGGCGGGCCATGGGAAGACGTGTGGGGCGTCGTCGTGCATGTCGGTCACTTCGAAGAGCACTACACGGCCGCCGGGGCGCAGCACGCGCGCGATTTCGGCGATCGCGCGTCGCTTCATCTCGTGCGGTACGTGCTGGAGTACGGTGACAGAGTTCACTACGTCGAACGACGCGTCGTCGAACGCAAGCGAATCGACGGACATCGTGTTGTAGGTTGGGCCGGCGCCGAGCGAACGCGCACGTTCGAGCCGTTCGGGTTCGATGTCGATGCCCGTGACTCGTGCATCAGGCCAGGACGCGTACCACCGCGCCCAGCGCCCAACACCTGTTCCGACGTCGAGGACGTCGCAATCGGCGAAGGACTGGTCGTGGAGCAATCGCGAGAACGCCTTCATCTGATATCGGTGGATGAACTTGTTGAACCATGGCGGCATGCCCGCGTAGCAGATCACCTCGAAGCCGTCCTCGCTTTGCTGCAGATGACGGCGGCTCAGGTCCTGCCAGTACGCTTCCAAGGCATCCCGGTTCATCCGCAGTTGCTTGCTTTCGGTCGCCATCTTCATTCCCTCCCGCTACGCCGCCAGGCGCTCGATGATGTCCGCGTACGATCGATGGATGCGCATGTGATCGAACCGCTCGCGCATTGCGCGAATGCCGCGAGCGCGCGCTGCTGTGTGTACTTCGCGATCTGATAGCAGTGCGCACACAGTCCTGGCAATCGCGTCGCAGTCGCGCTGCGGGACCATGCGCGCGAATTCGCCGTTGCCGGTGACGTCGCTTACGCCGCCGACATCCGTCGCTACGACGGCGCACCCGCTCGCCATGGCCTCGGCATAGACGACGCCAAATGACTCCGTATCGCCGTTTTCCTCGACAACGGATGGGCCAACGAACACGTCGGAGGACGCGTAGTAGGCCGGGAGATCCCGGTTCGGCACCGCGCCGAGAAAGGCTACGTTGCGTTCTACGCCGAACGCGCGCACGAGTTCTTCGAGCATCCGCCTTTCAGGTCCATCGCCGATTACGAGTAGGCGTGCATCGGGATGTGCGGCGGCGATCTCTGGCATTGCCTTGATGGCGTACCGCGCGCCCTTCTTCTCGACCAGCCGTCCTACGAAAAGCAGCACAGGTCCGGCTGGATTCAACATCGCGCGAAGCTGCGGGGAGCTTGCGTCTGGCGTGAAGCGCGACGTGTCAACCCCCATTGGCAGAACGTCGACGCGGCGCTCATCAATGCCCAAAGCGACGACCTCAGCCTTCAGCGCCGAACTGACGGCGGTGACGCGATCGCTCGTGCGCAACGCGAATCGCTTCGCGATCAGCGCCGCACCATCACGTAATGCGTAGATGTCGCCGCCGTGTGTCGTGATGACAACGGGCACGCCGAACCGGCGCTTCAGCAGCGACGCGACAAGCCCTTGCGGGATCGCCCAATGTGCGTGAATGATGTCGAAGCGCTCGCGCCGCATCAATCGCCACGCTGCCCACAGTTCACAGAGAACGAACAACGGTACCTGCGCGAGAAGCCAGCGATTTCGCTGAATGTTGGGCAGGATCGCGCCATTCGCTAGAAGCTGCGCTCGGGAGGGCCATGCGTAGCGAAAGCGTCGCACCGTAAAGCCGTCCCAGGCCTCGAGGGATTTCGCGCGATGGGCGCCGGGCGCAAGCACGGTGACATCCATGGTTGTCGCGAGGGAGCGGCACAGGTCGGCAACGAAGACCGGGCACGTGTCGTCCTCCCAGCGCGGGAACGTGCTGGTGAGGACCAGTATCTTCAAGCGAGCGCCGTTTTCGTTCACGCCGGCCTCCCATCGGTGACCGCAGCCTCAGCGCCGAAGGGCGCCTTAGCCGGTCCTGGCGCGGGTCGGTCGCGGCGGAAGGCGCCGGTGATCACACCGGCGCCGCTCAGCAGGTCGGCGGCAAGCGCGATCGCCACCAGTGTTATGTCGGCGACGATAGTGACGGCGCGAACCAGCACCGCGCCCAGCACGGCGAATTCGACGGCGAATCGCGTCGACAGCAGTGCTGTGAGCACACCGTCGCGCACACCGAAGCCAGCCGGAGCCAGCACGACGATGATTCCAGCCACGCCCGCGAGCGAGAGCGCGCCCGTCACAAGGAGCAGATCGGCGAAGCTTGCACCCGTGATGCAGCGCATCACAAGGAGCATCGCGACTCCGTTGAGGCACTGGTTTACAAGTGTGAGTGCGGATGCGAGGACGATGCACGGCATCGATGGGAGCGCTCCCTGCGGCAGCGGCTCGCGGCCGAATGCTCGCAGTGCGCGGTCCGCAAGCCTGCCGAAGATTGCCGGGTGGAGCGCGACGAGCCCGACTCCCGGCACCACCGCGAGCGCGGCGTACGCGCCCGCACCAGCCGTGAGTCCGAAGGCCAGCGCGATGCACATCGCGCCGAACGTGCCGCTCACCAGCACCTCGAGCAGGTTCTGCACGCCGGTTGCGAGCGCCACCTGCTTGGTCGAGTGGCCGGCGCGCTGGCCCAGGTAGACTTTGCCGGCGAAGAATGGGACGGTTCCGGGCACGTAGCGCACCAGCCATGCGTAGACGAACGCGAGCATCAGAGCGGGCCGCCGCCCTCGTCGGGGCGAGACGTCTTCGATGAGGACGATCCAGGCCGCGCCGAGCAGCAGCGTGGCGAACGCGGACATCGCAAGCGCGAGCCCCAGCATCGGTGCGCTGTCAACAATCGTCGATGCGTCGAGCGACGATGCGTCTCCTGCGAGGCGGCTGCCGGCGAACCAGACAATCGCGCACAGCAATCCCGCCGTGACGGCAATGCGAACCCATGCGTGATGGAGCACGCGCATCCGCATGGCTAGGCCGCGCGCTCTGTGTCGACGTCGTCCGCCTGCGCGACGCGGCGGAGCGGTGCCGCGATGATGCCGCCCGCCGCCGGGTGCAGCAGCGCGTTCACGCGGTCTGCCGCGCGCAGGACCTCCATCTCGACGCCGGCGCTGCGCGCCAGGTCGATCAGCGACTTACTGTCTTTTGGCAGGCATTTGCCGCTATACCCCCGGTAGCCGGCGTCGTGGACGTCCATGTGCGACGCGCCGATCCGCGCGTCCGCGGCTACGATGTCGCGCACCTGCGCGTAGTCGATACGGAGCCGCTGGCACAGGTCGAAAATCTCGTTCGCGTAGCTCACCTTCACCGCAAGGAACGAGTTCGCGACGTACTTGGCCATCTCCGCCTCGGAGGCGGGGCAGATCAGCTCGAAGGGCGCGCGCGGCATCATCGCCAGCACGCGCGGCCCCTCGCTCGCGCTCTCGACGGTCACGCCGACGATCTGGCGGTCCGGCTCGACGAAGTCCCGAAATGCGCTTGCTTCGCGCAAGAACTCCGGGTTGAAGATGAACCGATGCAGCGGGTAGCGCGACTGGAGCAATGCCGTCGTGCCGGGAAGCACCGTCGACTTGATGACGACGGTCTTCGAGCCCTCGATGCGTGCGACCGCGTCGAGCAGTTGCCGGTCGTCGAAACCGCGGCCTTGTGAATAAGGCGTCGGCACGCAAAGAAAGATCGTCGGAGCTTCATTCACAGGCCCCATGTCCGAATGGCCCTTTGGCGGGTCGTAGACGCGCACATCGAAACCACCGCGCTCGTGCAGATAGGCCCGTAGCGATCCGCCCACGACCCCCGCCCCGATGATCCCGATCAACTCACTAGGCTGCATCTTCGATCCTTCCGTCTGCTTGCTCCGGGTCCTCATCGGCGGGGTTCTGCACGCGCAGGACGGCCTTCTTAGGCGACCGTCGTAGCGCCGCCGCGCTCTCCGCGCGCTCTTCCTTCATGCGCAGGAGCACTTCCTGCATCATGCGCCGGTTCCAGCCGATCGCGACGGCAAGCAGCCCGGTGATGAACATCTGTCCACCGACGAACCAGAGCGCAGAACCGATGACCAATGACTGCACGTGGCCCTGGCCTTCGCCCTGCGCCACGAACCAGCCGTAGCGGGCAAATGGCACCGCGCCGAGCAACAGCAGCGCCGCACCCAACGCGCCGTACACCTGCATCGGCTTGTACAGCAGAAAACTCCTCAGAATGACGCCACCAGCGCGAAGCACGTGGCTCGCGATGCCGTGGATCAGCCGCGACGGCCGTTCGACGTGGCGCGCCGCGATGGGCACGTTCGCCAACGTCATGCGCTGATCCAGGGCGTTGATCAACGTCTCGTGCGTGTAGGTGTGGTCTGAAAGCACGTTCAGCTTCATCGCCGCTTCGCGCGTGTACGCGCGAAACCCCGTCGAGACGTCGACGTCGGGGATGCGTAACAGCCGTTGCATGATGTAGTTGGCCGCCTTGTTGCCGTATTTGTTCGCCGCCTTCATGGGCAATTCGTCGATCAGCCTGCTGCCGATGGCGATATCGGCCTCTCGTGCCAGCAACGGCGCGACCAGTTCCGGAATGCGCGCCTGGTCGTAGTGATTGTCCGCGTCGGTGTTGACGATGATGTCGGCGCCGCGCACGACAGCTTCCTGGAGCGCAAGCTTGAAGGTTGCGGCCAGCCCGCGGTTCATGGGATGCGAGACGACGTAGTCGGCGCCCGCGCGCAACGCTTCTTCGACCGTCGCGTCCCGGGAGCCGTCGTCGAGGACGAGCACCTCCACGCGGTCCACGCCCGGGATCGCTCGCGGGATCTCGCGAATCACATCGCCGATAGTCGGCGCTTCGTTCAGCGCCGGGATCGTGACGATCAGCTTCATGGCGGCGGGATCCTTCCTTGCGGCCGAATCGGCGGACGACAAGCCAAGTTTCGCGCGAAGCTGCCGCGATGACACTCAGCAATCCCCCTACGCACGCGGGGAGACCTCCCGAAGCGCAGGTTGAATTAGCGTGTGCCCGCCGTCACGGCGGCCTGCTCTTCACGTGGCGAGAGCCCCGCTTCGAGATCGCTCAGCCGCACCGGCACGCCCAGCTTCCCTGCCAGCGACGGCGGCGTCAGTCCGCTCTCACGCTGCAACGCGTCGTAGCTGGATGCGCTCGTCGTCATCGGGTAGTCGATGATGCCCAGCCGCGCACGATCGACGCGGTACACGAAGAACTGATCCGCCGCCGACCGCGCGTCGTGATAGATCAGTTCGAACGCCGGATGTGCGCTGAAATACGACGCATACGCGAGCGGACTGAACGTCACGTCGTCACCGCTCACGGTCACGTAGTCGATCTCGCGCGCCGCGACGTAGTCCATCAACTCGCCCTGCGAGAGCGCGATCCAGTACGCCTTGCCGGGATACTGGCGCAAGTACAGCCATCGATCGTCACGCGCGTACGGCCGAACATCGTGCTCGCCCCATCGGAAGAGATTCGACCGCGGCGTTAGCATCTCCCGTGCCGATGCATCGACATCCACCCGCACCGTGGGCACTTGATATAGCCGGAAGCGCGCATCCGTCTGCACGTGCAGGCTCGTGAAGTACAGCCGGCTTGTGAGGACGTGCGAACCCGCGGGCAGGTGCGCCGACATCCACGCGGCGTTCTCGCGCACGAACTCGTTGTCCCACGAACCCGCATCGACGCCCATCGCCGCCGCGGCGACGTTCTCGTCGCGGAACGTGCTTCCCTGTTGCACAACGAAGATCGTGCCAAGCACGGCGAGCGACGTCATGAGCAGCGGTTCCGCCGTCCGGTGCGCCAGCGTGCGGGCGAGCGCTTTCACGCCCCAGGCCGCTGCGAGCCCCAATGCCAGGTACGAGAGGTACACGAGCGGCAGCGCATCGCGGAGTTGTAGCGCCCGGTTGGCGGCGTGCATTGTGAATGCCAGGAAGAGCGTCGCGAATGCGAAGATCAATCGGGCGCTCTCGTCTCCACGCGCAGCGCGCCACGCCAGCCACGGCCACGCCAGCGCCAGCGCGAAATAGGGCTGCGCTTGCGGCGCCACCGTCAGCAGGTAGTCCGGCACCGTCCGAAAGTACGCTACGTCGGCCTTCCATCCCGCGGAAGCCTCGAGCCCATATAACACCAGCCCGCCCCAGGCGGCCACGAGCAGCCCAGCCGCGGGCATGGCTGCCCGGTCAATGCGCATGGCGCGCAGTGCGGGCGCTCTCGCGAGCCATGCCGTTGCCGCTACGAACGCCGCGATGATCAGCGAACCGGCGACAAGTGCGAAATGCGGCGCGGCGCCGCCGAGCAGGTAGATCGATGAGTCATGCACCCAGACCCAGGCCCACCACGGCGCGACGGCCGCGGCGAATGCGCCGGTGAACAACGCAGCGCCCAGCGCGCCGTCTCGCGTACGCAGGGACGGCACGGCGAGCCACGCGACGGCGCCGAGCGGCGCCCACTGGACGCCGGCCTCCTTCACGAGCAGCGCGGCACCAATGCACGCACCTGCGGCGGCAAACCATCGCGCGGTGTGGGAGCGCGTCGCCTCGTGCAGTGCTAACAGCGCCAGCAGCATAAACGTGCATTCGAAGGGATCGAGATATAACGTCGTGCCCAGACCGTTCAGGTACGACGCGGCCGCCGTCGTTACGCCCGCTATCGCACCGGCCAGCGCGCCGCCCATGCGAAACGCCAGCAGCATCACGAGCAGCGCGTTAACGACGACGATCGCTCTTGCGACGGCATAAGCCCCGTCAGCACCGGCCATGCGGACGAACGGCGCGAGCACCGCCGGAAACAGCGGCGCCCGATGCACCACCGCATCGCCCGACGGATAGGTCACGCCTTCACCATGCGCGATGTTGTACGCCTCGGCGAGGTACAACGACTCATCCGACGTGAGGTTCGCAGGCGCCGCCGCGAACAACGGCACCGTCAACAGCAGCACGACGACCGCGACCAGCGGCAACGCCATGCCGCGTGCAGTCGAACGAAGCGGCCTGGACGAGGCAGATGCGGGAATGCTGACGGCCACGAATCCTCCGTGCTTGCATGGTGCGGGCGCGGTGATCTTCTGGTAATCGGGAGGCGCCCGCATATGCGGACGCGAAGACGGCCCCGGCAGCTTGCCGGGGCCGTCTCGCATCTTGCCGATTTGGCGGTTAGCTGCGGCGGCTCCCCACGACCGTCGCACCGGCGCCCACGAGGGCGACTCCGGCCGCGGCCAGGACCAGCACCAGCATGTCCATGCCGCCATCCTGCGTACCGACGCCGAATCCGGCGTCAGGAAGCGCACCGGCTGCCGGGTTAGCACCGATGCCGCCCGGGGCGCCCGCGTTCGGGTCCGTCGTGCCGGCCGGCGTACCGCCCGGGTTCGTTGCCGGCGGCTCCACCGGCGAAGCCGGCGGGTTCGCGGCCGGCGCCTCCAGCGGGTAGTCCGGCGGTGTGAAGTCGGTGGCAGCGCCTGTGGTAGCCGTCACACCCAGCCCTGCGACAAGCAGGACGGAGGCCGCGACGACCGCGGCGATACCGACGACCGCGTTCTTCGACTTGATCATTCCCTGTACCTCCATGCGTTTGCTGGGCCCCTGAAGTGGCCGCCTAACGCGCCCCAAGAGGAGACCCCAACCGGTCTCGTGAGATGGTCGGCGGAGTCATGCCGCCACTTTAGGGCTGCACCGAAGCTGGCGAGTGAAAAACACTCCCACTTCGAACCTGTCACAGATTCGAGAAATCCCCGTTTGGATCGACGAGACCGGTCTACCGGACTCGCCATCGACCCGGCCCTCCTATACTGCCCCGCCAGGCAGCAGGAATTGTCCAGAATCGACGGATTTGCAGCCGCGCGAGCGGCGGCATTCGGCATCTTTTGCCTGTCTTCAGTCGCCTTCGTCGCCTGCGGCTCGATCCCCTACGCGGGCGATCCGGCCGCTGGTTATGTCTATAACTCCGGCGCGCCGCTCCACGTCGCCGTGGTCGACGAGACGGGCGGCAACGACTGGTCTCCCTCCCTGCAATCGGCAATCGACCAGTACGCCGGCGCCACGCCCCACCTGCGGTTCCAGCCCGCGCGCGCCGGCGCGAACATCGTCATCACGGTGCGCCGCTACGACGACGCGCGTCCGCCCGAACTGCGCGGCTACCGATTTCAGCCCGGCGTCGGCGGGTTCGCTGCGGTCTACGACGCCGACGGCACCGCATGCAACTTCCCGCCTTCGACGGTCCCGGTCGCGTGCAGCGGCGAGATCGCCAGCGCCCAGATCTATCTCAACGACATCATCCCCGCCGGCGAAGACATCGAGGCGCGACGGCTGCGCCTGATCCTGCATGAACTCGGACACGCGCTCGGTCTGACGCGGCACAGCCCCGAACTGGGCATTCCGCAGCTTACGCAGCGGTATGGGTGGTAGCTGGTGGCTGGTGGCTGGTGGCTGGTGGCTGGTGGACGTTACGTCCATCGTCCTGCCAGCAAAAACCTAGCTGTGTGCGGCGGCGGCGGTCGCGTTCAGCCGTTCGGTGACAGCGATGCACTCCTGCACCATGTCGAAGATCACGTCGCGCGCGGAGCGCACGCTGTTCATGCTGCCGACGATCTGACCGACCGGTGTCGTCGCGAGATCGCGCGCCTGCTCGAAATGCCGCATCCGCACCTGCGCGTCGGCGGTCAGCATGTACTGCAGCGGCATCGGCAGCGTGCCGGGCGATTCGGGGCCGTCCCACGCGTCGGTCCACGCCGTGCGCAGTTGGCGCGCCGGCTTGCCGGTCATCGACCGCGATCGCACGGTGTCACGCGATGTCGCGCCCAGCATGCGGTCGACGAGGAAGTCCGCCGTATCGGATTCCTTCACCGTCAGCCAGATCGATCCGGTCCACACGCCCTCGGCGCCGAGCGCGAGCGCTGCCGCCATCTGGCGGCCGCTGCCGATGCCGCCGGCGGCGAGCACCGGCGTCGGGGCAACGGCGTCGACGACTTCCGGCACCAGGACCATTGACGCCACCTCGCCGGTGTGGCCGCCGGCTTCGTAGCCCGACGCGACGATCACGTCGACGCCGGCTTCCTTCTGCTTGATCGCCTGCTGCGCGCTGCCTACCAGCGCCGCCACGACGACGCCCTGGCCGTGCGCCTTCTCCGTGACATCGGGCGGCGGCGGGCCGAGGGCGCTCGCGAGCAGCTTGATCGGATGCGACAGCGCGATATCGACCTGCGGCCGCGCGTTGTCGTACGTCCAGCCGAGCAGCGCCATCGGCGCCGGTGCATCTTCGGGCATTTTGGGCACGCGGTGGCGGTCCATCACCGACTCGACGAAGTCGCGATGCGCCTGCGGGATCATCGCCTGGAAGTCGGGCTCCTGCGCGCCTTCGCCGCCGACCGACGAGATCGGCATCACGACATCGACCCCGTACGGCTTGCCGTCGACGTGCGCATCGATCCACTTCAGTTCGATCTCGAGTTGCTCAGGCGTGAACGCGAGCGCGCCGAGCACGCCGAGTCCGCCCGCGCGGCTCACCGCTGCGACAACATCGCGGCAGTGGCTGAACGCGAAGATCGGAAACTCAATGCTGAAGGTGTCGCAGATCCTGGTCCTCATGGTGGTCTCCTGGTCGCTCGTCGTTGGTCGCTGGTGGCTGGTTGGTGGCCGGTCAGTACGACCTTGGCAACCCCAGATTCCATTCGCACACGTAGTTCAGGATCATCTCGCGGCTGACAGGCGCCGTCTTCAGCAGCCGCGCGCCGTACCACAATTGCACGATTCCGAAGTCCTCGGTGAAGCCGTTGCCGCCGTGCGTCTCCAGCGCCGCATCGACCGCCTTGACGGCGAGGTCGGCGGCGAGGAACTTCGCCATGTTCGCCTGGGTGCCGACCTCCAGCGGGTTGCCGCCCTGATCCGACGCCCACGCGGCGCGCATCATCATCAGCCGCGCCGCTTCGAGCTGGATCTTCACCTCCGCGAGCGGATGCGCGATCGACTGGTAGGCGCCGATCGGCGTGTCCTTGAACACGCGCCGCTCCTTGGCGTACGCCACCGACTTCTCGAGGCACTGCTGCGACATGCCGTTGCAGATCGCCGCCGCGAGCACGCGCTCGCAGTTCAGCGAGTTGAACATCGCCTGCACGCCCTGCCCCTCCTGCCCGACGATCTGATCCGCAGGCGCTTCGACATCGTCGAAGAAAAGCTGCCACTGCGACTGCCCTTCGTTCGACGGCGTGTTGACGCGTGTCTTGGTCAGCCCGTTGGACTTCGTATCGACGAGAAAGATCGAGATGCCCTCGGACTTCGGGCGGCCTTCGCGCGCGAGTTCGTCGGCGGGCGTCGTGCGCGCGACGAGCAGCATGTAGTCGGCGTGCTCGACGCCCGTGATGAAGATTTTCTGACCGTTGATGCGATACACGTCACCGTCGCGGCGCGCGACCGTCTCGATCTTGAACGTGTTCGTGCCGGCGTTCGGCTCTGTGACGGCGAAGCAGAGCTTGCAGGAGCCATCAGCGACCTTCGGCAGGAAGCGGCGCTTTAGCTCTTCGGAGCCGTTCTTCGTGATGCAGGCGGAGTCCATCGCGGTCACGAGCATGAGTCCCGGCAGGAAGCCCTGCGACGTCAGTTCTTCGAAGCCGACGGTCAGCGGCTGCAGTCCCATGGCGTTGCCGCCGTACTCCTCCGGGATCAGGCAGCCGAGCAGCCCGATGCCTGCAATATCCTCCCAGAGTTCCTGCGGGAAGACCTGCTGCTTCATCATCTGGCGATATTCGTCGCGGCGCGGCGCGTATTTCTGCAGCATCGACCTGACGGACGTGCGGACGAGTTCGTGCTCTTCGTTAACGGCGAAGTTCAACGCCATGGTGCAGCTCCAGAGAGTTGTAAGTTGTCAGTTTTAAGTTGTACGTGAGCCAACGGGAGCGCGATCATGCTCCGGCGCGTGGGCCTCTCCTGACGCGCTCCAGTCCCCACATTCCGGCAGGGATGACCACGGTGCCAGCGAGCCCGAGATAGATGAGGCCTACGACACTCGTTATCTCGTCGTTCGCGCTGTCCGCGAACCAGATGAGGTTTGCGATCAAGGCAGCGACCGCGACGTGCCAGACGACCGCAATCGCGCAACAGGCGCGGGCCAAAAGATCCATGGGCCAATTCTACGTTCGACGGGCTACCGGCCACATGGTTGGAACCTGCCGAAGTGCGTAGTCCGAATGAACCACCGTTCGCCGTCCCGGCGTCGAAGGCACTCCGCGCGCACGCGGTGTTCGATTCATACGCAGCCATCACCGCCCCTTGTACACCGGCTTGCGCTTCTCTTTGAACGCCTTCGGGCCTTCGCGGGCGTCCTCCGTCGCGTAGACCTGCATGCCGATCTTGAACTCCACGTCGAGCGCGTCCTGCTCGGCGAGGCACTCCGTGGCGATCACGGACTCCTTGATCTTCTGCACCGCGACGGGCCCGTTCGACGCGACGCGTTGCGCGACCTGCTTCGCGTGCGCGAGCGCTTCGCCCTTCGGCACGACGCGGCCAATCAGCCCGAAGCTCAGCGCTTCCGCCGCGGGGTACATGTCGCCGGTAAGCAGCATCTCCATCGCCTTGGTGTACGGGATCTGGCGCCGCAGACGGATCGTCGAACCGCCCTGCGGGAACAGCGCCCACTTCACCTCCGTGACGCCGAACACCGACCCTTCGCCGGCGATGCGGATGTCCGTCGACTGCAGCACTTCGGTGCCGCCGGCGACGCAGTAGCCTTCGATCGCCGCGATCAGGGGCTTCTTGAGCTGCCGCGACCGCAGCAGCCCCTGGAAGATCACGTTCGGGTCCTCGCGGCAGCGGCGCTCGAAGTCATCCTCCGGCGGCAGTTGCGCCAGCGAGCGGGACACCAGCTTGTCGAGGTCCGCGCCGGCGCAGAAATCCGCACCGGCGCCCGTGAGGATCGCGCATCGCACCTCCACGTCGCTGTCGATCATCTCCCACGCGTCGGCGAGGCGGCAGAGCATCTCCATGTTGATGCTGTTCTTCACCTCGGGCCGGTTCATCGTCAGGGTGACGACGTGGCCTTCGCGGTCTACGATGAGGGCTGGTTCGATCGCGTTCATGTCCACTCCAGATCGACGGTCTGGGCACCTTCTCGCGTGATGCAGAACGTCGAGCGTTTGAGCCCTTTCGGGGCTTCTCGTTCAATATGTTCGAGCTGCTCGAACGTGACCGTGAAGTACGGCAGATCGAGCATCTGTTTGGCATTGCCGCGGGGGAGTCCGGCGAGCTGGTAGTGCATCCGCACTCTGTTCTCGCCCACCATGATCTCCCCTACGAAGCGGTACTCCGGTTGCTCTCCCACAGCCCTCGTTTTAGCGCTGCGTTTCGTGATGAGATTCTCGACGCTGTTCAGAATGGCGCTTGTGCGTTCCACGACGAGATTCTTCGCTGCGCTCAGAATGACCCTGTTGGACATTCGTTACCTCGAACGTGCCGGCGGTTCGCCCATTGCCGTCGCCTTCGCCCACCGATAATCGGCCTTGCCGCTCGGCGAGCGCACGACTTCATCGACGAGGTGCAACTCTCGCGGCACCTTGTAGCCCGACACGTGCGTGCGGCAATGCGCGTCGATCTCCTCCAGCGTGAGCGCGTGGCCTTGGCGCGGCTGTACCACCGCCGCGACGCGTTCGCCCCAGCGCTCGTCAGGCACGCCGACGACCACCGCATCGAACACGGCGGGATGCGCCTTGAGCGCCGCCTCCACTTCTTCCGGGTAGATCTTCTCGCCGCCGCTGTTGATACAGATCGAGCCGCGGCCGAGCAACGTCACTGTCCCGTCGGCGTCGATGGTCGCCATGTCGCCGGGGATCACCCACCGGACGCCGTCCGCGTCGGTCATGAAGGTTGCGGCCGTCTTCGTCTCGTCCTTGTAGTAGCCAAGCGGCATGCGGCCGCGACGCGCGAGCCGCCCGACGATGCCCGATCCCGCCGCGACCGGTCGCAGATCGTCATCGATCACCGCCGTGTTCGGGTCGACGGTGAAGCGTGGCCCGGGTGAGCCTGCCGTGGCGATGCCCATGCCCTGGTGGCCCGTCTCCGACACGCCGTAGGCGTCGACGAGCAGAATGTTCGGCATGTGCTGCCGCAATTGCTGCTTCACCGCCTCCGACCAGATCGCGCCGCCCGACGAGATTACGAACGCCGACGATACATCGTAATCACGTTCGTTCAGCGCTTCAGCGAGCGGGCGCGCCATCGCATCGCCGACGATCGAGAGGACGTTGATCTTCTCCCGCTCGACGAGCGACCAGATCGCGTGCGCATCGAACTTCGGGTGGAGCACGACCTTGCCGCCGCCAAGCAGCCCGATCATGCACGACCAGAAGCCGTTGCCGTGCATCAGCGGCGCCACCGGGATCATCGTCGGGCCTTCGCGTGACGCGACGATCTCGCCGATCTGCTCCGGCCGCTCGATCGGCGCGCCGCCGACGTTGCCGCCCTGCAGGCCGCCGAAAAACACGTCTTCCTGCCGCCACATCACGCCCTTCGGCATGCCCGTCGTGCCGCCCGTGTAGATCAGGTACAGGTCATCGCCGGATCGCTCGCCGAAATCTTGCAGGTCCGACTCTTCGGCAAGCGTCGATTCGTAGTCGATCGCGTTCAGTCCCGAAGGATCCGCACCGCTCCGGTCATCGACCTGCACGAACGTCCGCAGCATCGGCGTCGAAGGGGCGACGGCGGCAAGCCGCGGCGCGAACTCGCGGCTGTACACGACGCCGGTCAGGTCCGCGTCGGTGAAGAGATAGCGCAACTCTTCCTCGACGTAGCGAAAGTTGATGTTCACGGGCACGGCGCGGATCTTGTACGCCGCCAGCGCCGCCTCGACGTACTCCGTGCCGTTGTACAGGTAGAGGCCGATGTGGTAGCCCTGCTTGACGCCGGCATCGAGCAGCATGTGCGCCGCGCGGTTGGCGCGCTCGTCGAGTTGCTTGAAGGTGAGGCGCCGGTCGCCGCAGACGAGCGCAAGGCGATCGGGCACCGTCTTCGCCACGCACTCGAAGAGGTCGGCCAGGTTGTACTGCATGATGCCTCCTCCGACGCTTCGCTACGGCTTTTCGCTGCTCACGATCCACATCGCGAAGAACTGCGAGCCGCCGCCGTACGCGTGCCCCAGCGCGACGCGCGCGCCATCGACCTGGTGCTCGCCCGCCTGACCGCGCACCTGCATCGCCGCCTCGGCGAATCGCAGCATGCCCGACGCGCCGATCGGGTTCGACGACAGCACGCCGCCCGACGGGTTCACCGGCAAATCGCCGTCGAACGCCGTCACGCCGTCTGCCGTCATCTTCCAGCCTTCGCCGAGCGGCGCGAATCCAAGGTTCTCCATCCACATCGGCTCGAACCACGAGAACGGCACGTAGATCTCCGCGACGTCGATCTCGCGGCGCGGGTCGGTCATGCCGGCCTGCTTGTAGAGTGCGGCCGCGCAGTCGCGCCCGGCGCGCGGATTGACCTGATCGCGCCCCGCGAACATCGTCGGTTCGCTGCGCATCGCGTTCGCGACGACCCACGCGGGCTTCGTGCTGCCGCGGGACGCGTTTTTCTCGTCGGTCAGCACCATCGCGCACGCGCCGTCCGACGCGGGGCACGTCTCCAGGAACCGGATCGGGTCCCAGAGCATCGGCGATTGCGCCACCTGCTCGAGATTGATGTCCGCCTGCTGCAAATGCGCGTACTGGTTGCGGCAGGCGTTGAGCCGGTCCTTCACGGCCACCATCATGCCGATGTGCGCCGGCGCGCCCGACCGCGCGATGTAGGCGCGAATGTGCGGCGCGAAGTAGCCGCCGGCGCCGGCGATCGTCGCGGGCTGGAACGGGATCTTCGGCGAGAGCGCCCACATCGTGTCGCTTTCGGACTGCTTTTCGAACGCCACCGTCAGCACGCGTTCGTGCACGCCCGCCTGCACCAGCGACGCGGCGACGAGCGCCGTCGAGCCGCCGACGCTGCCCGCGGTGTGCACGCGCATCATCGGCTTGCCGACGGCACCGAGCGCATCGGCCAGATACAGCTCGGGCATCATCAGCCCTTCGAACATGTCCGGCGCCTTGCCGATGACGACCGCGTCGATGTCGCTCCACGTCATCTGGGCGTCTTCAAGCGCACGCAGGGCGGCTTCGCGCACGAGCCCGGCGATCGATACGTCGGCGCGCTTCGACGCGTGCTTCGTCTGGCCGATCCCGGCGACGGCGCAGCGATTCGCCATCAGTCGGCCTCCAGCACGCAGACGAGGTTCTGCTGCAGGCACGGGCCGGACGTCGCGTGCGCGACCGCGCTCCTGGCGTCGCCATCGATGATGCGCTGCGCCGCCTCGCCAATGCGGATGAGTCCTGCGGCCATGAGCGGATTCGCCGCGAGCGCGCCCCCGGACGGGTTGATCGCGGTGGCGCCGTTCAGGCCGATCGCGTCGCGCAGGATGATCTCCTGGTGCGTGAAGGGCGCGTACAGCTCCGCGACGTCGAACGCGCGGCCGGTCGCGCCCGCTTCTTGCGCCGCCAGCGCCGTCGAAGGCGACTGCGTGAGATCGCGCATGCCGGGATGGTGCGCTTCGATGCGATGGTCGATGCCGCGGATCCACGCCGGCCGCTTCGAGATGCGCCGCGCGAGATCGCCCGCCGCAAGCACGACCGCCGCAGCGCCGTCGGTGATCGGCGCGCAGTCATGCTTGCGCAGCGGGGACGCAATGCATGGTGCGGCGAGCAGCGCGTCGGCGTCGAAATCACCGGCGAGCTGCGCATTCGCGTTGGTCTTCGCATCGCGGCGGCTGCGGACGGCGATGCCGGCCATGTCGCGTTCGCTGCAGGCGCCGGCGTCGAGCATTGCCCGTGCCTGCAACGCCGCCATCGCGATCGAGTCGGGCCACAACGGCTGCATGCAGTACGGGTCGAGCTGCATCGTCATCACGTCGCGGACGTCGCCGAGCGATGACTTGCCGAATCCGTAGACCAGCGCCGAGTCGATGTCGCCGTGTTGCAGGCGCACCCACGCTTCGTACAACGCCCAGGCGCCGTCCATCTCGACGTGCGACTCTTCGATCGGCGGCCAGGGGCCGACAGCGTCGAGCGTCGTGACGAATGCGAAGGGCTGCCCGGCGAGAAAGTCGCTGCTGCCCGAGCACGTGAATCCGACCTCGCCCTTTTTGAGGCCCGATCGCTCCATCGCTTCGCGGACGACCGGCATCACGATCTCGACTTCGTTGCGGAACGCGTCGCGTCGTACGTTCGGCGCCTGCGCGAATCCCACCACCGCGACCTCGCGCATCACAGGTGCTCCTTGTACGCGTCGAACGGCGCGTCCGGCTCACCCGTCGGGCGGAAGTAGCGGATGCTGTCCATCGTCGCCGCGCGCTCGGCGGGCGGCGCCCACACTGCTTCGACGCGCATGCCCATGCGCACGTCTTCGGCGTCCACTTCCTGCAGCAGGTGAAACAACGGGATGTCGGCGCCATCGAGCAGTACCGAGGCCGATGCGTACGGCGGCCGCACCGCCTGCCCCGCAAACGGCACGTTGACGATGCAGAAGCTCGTGACGATGCCCCTGCCAGAGAGTTCGATCTCTTCGTCCGTCGGCACCGCGCACGTCGGGCAGCCTCCCTTCGGGGGCACGTACACCTTGCGGCACGAAGGACAGCGCTCGCCGACGATCCGCCCATCCGCAATGCCCCGGAGAAAACGCGAGGTCGCCTGCCCGGCGATGAACGTGTACTCGAGCCGTATCGGCGACACGAAGGCGTAGATGATCTCGCTCTCCGCGCTCACGGAGCCTCCGGTTCGAAGCAGACGATGTCCGTGATCGCGCCTACGGTCTCGTCGCGCCAGAGCGCACGCACGCGCATGCCGGTGCGCATCGACGCCTCCTCGCCGCTATCGACGGCGTGCAGCATCGAGGTATCAGCGCCGTCGATGCGGATCAGCGCGAAGGCGAACGGATGCGCCAGCGGATGGTTACGTCTGGGCTCGGCGATCCACGTCCACGATGTCACGACGCCGCAGTCCGTGAGTTTGACCAACTCCGATAGCGCGTCACCGGTGACCGGGTCGTATTCGATCGGCGGCACGAGCACGCGTCCATCCGGCGCGCGCACGCCGCGAATGCGGCGATCGCGCAGCCCCGCGAGAAACCGCCCGATCACCGGGCCCACGCTGCGGTGGTACGGGTATTCGAGCACATGCTGGGCGGCGAGCGGTTCGTTCATCGTCACTCTCGCCCCCGCGAGAGAATCGAGATGCCGGACGCGGACAGAGCCGCCTCCGGCATCCCAACTGTGGGCCGGGCAGCGATGGTTGGCCGTACCATCGCTACGCGTGACGCGCGGAAACAGCCGCCTCGGCGGGCGCTTCCGCGCGGAAGAACAACCGTTGCGCGTTCGCGTAGAGGAACTTGTCGAGCACGCCTTCCCGCAGGTCGAGTTGCTCGGCTTCCCTCATGCAACGCTCGAACGAAAGTACCGGGTAATCCGTCGCGAACATGATCTTGTCCTGACCGCGCGTGTTCATGAAATGAATGAGTTGCGGCGGAAAATATCGCGGCGCGTACGCCGACGTCTGCATATACAGGTTGCGGTACTTGATCATCAGCCGTATCGCGACGTCCCACCATGGGTCCGCGCCGTGCGCCATCACGAGCTTCAACTCGGGAAAGAAGACGCACACTTCGTCCAGGTGCATAGGGTCCTGGCACTTTCCGGGCATCGGCGGCCCCGGCAGACCGGTGTTGATGGCGATCGGCAAATCAAGGTCGATGCATTTTGCGTATATCGGGTAGTACACGCGGTCGTCCGGCGGCAGGTTGATCATGAACGGCGTGATGCGCGCCAACACGACCGGCTCGCTGCGCACCAGGCTTTCGAGCGCCCGCAACTCGCTCATGCCGCGGCGTGGATCGAGCGACAACGACAGCACGAAGCGGTCAGGGTGCCGCTCCGGAAACGCCAGCACCCGCGGATCAGGCTGCTCGGCGTTCGTGGTGATGATGCACTTCCCTACGCCGCAGCGGTCCATGTCGTCGATGAGCTGTTCGACGGAGATGTCCTTGAAGATCTCGGCGCTGCGGTCGAAGTAGTCCTCGGCGACGCGCACGAGCCACTCCGGGCGCTCAATCGAGCCCATGTTGACGTTGACGAAGGTATCGATGGCGCGCGGCATAGGTCCCTCCTTATTCGCTCGCGCCGTTCGCCGGCTCGCCGACGTAGAACTGCTTCGCCCACCGGCGGAAGATGCCGATCGGGCCGTCGCCGTCGCAAAGCATCGGCGGCGTCTTCATCACCTTGTGCTCCCAGATCGGAATGTCCTGCCCCAACTGGCGCTCGATCTCGGCGATGAACGCCTTGGCCACGTTCTGCGTCATCGTTTCGTTGCCGACGCGCTTCGTCGTGAACGAAAAGCGCACGTCGACGTACTCGCCGTCGATCGGCGTCACGGAGGAGATCAACAGCGTCTCGACGATCCCGGTGAAGCGCACCAGGCTGAACCCGAATCCGTACGAATCGGATGCGATCTGCCCTTCGACATCGCCCTGCGGCGTCGTGTACTGGACGGGTGAGCGCACGCGGAACATGTGGCCGTCGATCTCGGCGCGCGTCTTCGGCTGTTCCGGCGTGCCGTGTACGTACTTGAAGTGCGCTGAGTCGACCGCGTTTTCCGCCATCTCCTGGTTATGCGTACGCACCTTCCAGCGCCGCCGCACATACGGCGTCCAGGCGTCGGAGTTGTACTCGCTGAGCTTCGGAAGCTCCCACCCCGGCTCGCCGCCGGCGATGTGGTGGTGCACCATGATCAGCCCGTTCGCCTCGAACACCGGCCACGCCCGCAGTTTCGCCTGCGACGGGATCTTCTCGGCATACGGGATCTCGACACACTGTCCCGCGCCGTCGAAGCGCCACGCGTGGAACGGGCAGCGGATGCAGTTGCCTTCGACCACGCCGCCGTACCCCAGGTGCGCACCCAGGTGCGGGCAGAACGCATCGAGCACCTGCGCCGTGCCGTTGGCGTCGCGGAACAAGACCAGGTGCTCGCCGAAATACTGGAGCGGCATCACACGGCCAACATCGAGTTCGTCGCTGTACGCCACCTGGAACCATCCCGTCGGAAACGGCGGGATCGGGAAACGATATCCCTCCGGCACGGTAAACATCTCTGTGCGGCTCTCCGCGGTCATGGTCATGCGAGCCCTCCCTTCAGCGCGGCGCCATCGGGGTCGCGCTCCGGCAGCAACTGCCGAAAAATCTGGTCGACGAGGTGATTGCGCCGCGCGATCAGCGCGTCGATGGAGAAGGGGTCGCCCGGCTTCAGCCGCTCCAAGAGCGGCCGGTGGCAAAAGTAGCCGATGAGCTGCACGTGCAGATCGTGGATGAAGAGCGCGGGGTCGATCCGCCGGATCAGCCCTGTCTCGATGGCGCGCTGCAGGCTGTTGAGTGCGGGCAAATAGATCGGTTCGACGAAGCGCTTCAGGTACGCCTCGGTGTTCGCCGAATCCAGCAGTTCGCGCGCCAGCAGCCGCGCCAGCGAGGGGTGCTCGACGAAAAACGTCTGCTGCTGGTCGATGAGATACGCCACGCGCTCGCGCTTGAAGCCGCCGCTCATGAACTCACGCATGCCCTCGGCCAGTTGCCCCAGGGCCGCATCCAGCACTGCCTCGTAGAGCAGTTCCTTCGTCTCGAAGTGGTAGAGCACCGTGGTCTTGTGCGTGCCCGCGGCGTCCGCGATCTCCTGCACCGACACGGCGCCGAATCCGCGGTCGGCGAACAGTTCGGTGGCGGCATCCAGGATCGCTTGCCGCCGGTCGGCGCGTCGCGGCCTGTCCTGACCAACTAGGGGTGCTTTTCCGACCATTTGGTGAGTATGCGCCCGTCCCAGCTTCGGTGTCAACGGCCAAACTGGTCAGACGTCGGCCCTCGCGGGGCCTTCCGCTCGCCGGTGTTACAATCTGTCACGGTCTCGCAAGGACGCTTATGCTCGGCAGTCGTCTCCCCGTAATCTTGCACCTTCTGGCTGTGCCGGCGGCAATCGTTGCCGTCGCGGTCGCTGTGGTCGCCGCCTTTCCCGACCGCTTTTCCGATGCGCTGGTCCTCGGAGCCTTCCTCCTCGTGGCCATAGCGGCGTTCAGCCAGGGCATCATGCACGCCCGCCGCGAGGACGCGAAGGTCCGCCACGCCGAAGCCGCCCTTGAGGAGAGTGAACGGCGCTTCCGAAATCTCGGCGATGGCGCTCCGGTGATGATCTGGATCACCGACGACGCGCTGATGCCCACGTTTGTCAGCCAGGCGTGGATGGGCTACACCGGCATCTCTCCAGCCGAAATCGAGCGGGACGCCTGGCATGCGCTCCGCAGCACGGTCCATCCGGACGACCTGGAAGGGACGACGCAGGCCTTCCTCAAAGCGCTCAAGAATCACGACAAGTTCTCACACGAATACCGGCTCCGCCGATTCGATGGTGAGTACCGCTGGGTGCTCGATTCGGGGATCTCCCGCCTCACCGACGCAGGCGAGTACATGGGCTACGCCGGCATCATCATCGATGTCGACGATCACCGGAAAGCCGAAGCCGCGCTTCGCACCAGCGAACAGCGCCTGCGGATGCTGGTCGAAAATGTGCCGCTGGTCCAGTACGTCACGGACAAGGATGGGACATTCCTCCTCGTGGAAGGACGCGCGCTGGAACAGTTGGACATAAGTCCCGAGGTCGAACCCGTCGGGCGGTCTGCGTTCGAGCTGTACGCGGACAATGAAGAGATCAAGGACAAGCTGCGACGCGCGCTCGCCGGCGAGTCCGTCACGAGCACCGTCGAGTTTCTCGACGTCTGGTGGGACGTCTATTACACGCCGATCTTCGCCGCCGACGGTACGGTAGCCGGAGCTACCGTCGTCGGGCTGGACGTCACCGAACGCGAACGCGCGAAGGGCGCCCTTGAAGAGAGCGAAATGCGCTACCGGCTGATCGCACGCGCCACGATCGATGCGATCTGGGACTGGGACCTCGCGACCGGCCACATCTGGCGGAGCGAAGGCTTCACGACGCGCTTCGGCTACCCGGCGGAAGCCATCGGCGATAACGTACAGTGGTGGGCTGAGCGCGTCCACAGCGATGACCTGCAGCAGGCCGTCGCAGTTCGCGACGCGTTCGTGGCGAGCGGCGACTCCGACCTGCACATGGAATACCGTTACCTGCGCGCCGATGGCGCCTATGCACGCGTCGTCAACCGCATCCACGCCGTGCGCGATGAAGACGGCAAGGCCACCAGGCTCGTCGGATCGCTCACGGATGTGACCGAGCAGCGCGAGCTTGAACAGCAGTTCCTTCACGTGCAGAAAATGGAGACGGTCGGCCGCCTCGCCGGCGGCATCGCGCACGACTTCAGCAACCTCATGACGGCGATCATGGTCAACGCCGAGCTCGACCTGATCGCCACACCTTCACCCGAGGTGCTGCGCGCCGACCTCGAAGAGATCAAGGCCACGGCAGAGCGGGCGGCCGGCCTCTCGAGACAACTGCTATCGTTCGCGCGCCGCCAGATCATCGAGCCGCAGGTCCTCTCGCTCAACGATCTCATGGAGAGCACCGAGCGCATGCTCCAACGGCTCATCGGCGCCAACATCGACCTGCGCGTTGAGCGCACGGAAGAACCGACGACTGTGCGCATCGACCCGAGCCAGTTGGAGCAAGTCCTCGTGAACATGGTCGTCAACGCCCGCGACGCCATGCCGGAGGGCGGCGATCTCACGATTCGTACGCAGCGCGTCGCACGCGCGACCGGCACGAGCCTCCCGCCGAGCGTGGATACCGGCGGCTACGTGCTGCTGGAGGTGCGAGATACGGGTATAGGCATGACCGAAGATGTGCGCCAGCACGTATTTGAGCCGTTCTTCACGACGAAACCCGTCGGCGGCGGCACCGGGTTGGGTCTGCCCACTTCCTACGGGATCGTCAAGCAGGCCGGTGGCGATGTGGTCGTCGAGAGCGAGCCCGGTCACGGCGCCATCTTTCGGATCTATCTGCCGTTCGTCGCCGCCGCCCTCGACGAGATCATCCCATCGTTCGACGGCGCCATGCCCGCCGGCAAGGAGACGATCCTGCTCGTCGAAGACGAGGCGGGTGTGCGCAAATCGGCGTCGCGCGCGCTGCGGCAACTGGGTTACTGCGTCATTGAAGCCGCGGACGGGAACGAAGGGCTCGCGGCGGCGACCGCGACCCCGACGATCTCGCTCATCATCACGGACCTCGTGATGCCTCAACTCGGCGGCAAGGAGTTGGCGCAACGGTTGACCAAGAGCCATCCCGGCATCCGTATCTTGTTTCTCTCCGGCTACACCGATGATGCGGCGATCCGGGCGGGGATCAGCGAGCACGCCGTCGACTTTCTTGCGAAGCCGTTCTCGCCGTCGGCGCTGGCGCAGAAAGTGCGCGACATGCTCGATCGCGCTCCGGCGGCGCGCCAGCCTACGACGACGGCGCGATGACCAGCTCGTAGCCAAGACCGGGCACCGTGCGGATCATCGTTTCGGCGTCGAGGCGGCTGAGTTTCTGGCGCAACCTGCTGATACTGACGTGCAGCATGTGATGCTCGCCGGCGTATTCGGCGCCCCATACGTGCAGCAGCAACTCGTCGTGCATCAGTACCTGGCCCGCATGCTCCGCGAGAAACGACAGCAGGCGGAACTCCGTCGGCGTTAGCGCCGTCGTGGCGCTGCCGATCTGGGCACGGTAGCTGCGCGCGTCGAGCCGCAATGCGCCGGCGGCGATCTGCGCGGGCTGCGCGCCCTCGGGCGGCTGCGCGCGCCGCAGCACCGATGCGACGCGCGCCGTCAGTTCTCGCGGACTGAAGGGCTTGCGCACATAGTCGTCGGCGCCGGACTCCAGCGCCCGCACGACGTCGGATTCATCGCCGAGGACCGTGAGCATGACGACCGGCAGCTTGTATCGTTGCTCGATCTCGGCGCAGAGGTCGAAGCCGTTGCCATCGGGCAGTTGGACGTCGAGGATGGCGAGGCTGAAGCGCTCTTCTTCGAGCGCCGCCAGGGCCGAAGCACGGTCCGCCACCGGCCGGGTCGCATATCCGGCCTCGGAGAGGGCGCGCGCTACCACCCTCCGGACGGAAGGCTCGTCATCGACGATCAGAATTGGAAGCTGGTCGCGCTTCATGTGACGCGCCACGTTCTGGGGCGAGAGGCGACTGGCCAAGAGACGGTCTCCGAACACGATCCCCATCGATCCGGCCGAGCACGCCGTTGCACCGGGCGCGGCTGCGACTTGGGCAGTGTCGCGCAGAACGAAGCAAAGCTCAACTGCGACCGACCGGTCGGAACGTGCTCGACCGGCTGGTCGCCCGCCGGGCGGCTTCGGCCCATTTGCACCGGATCTACCGTTGTGCCCGCTGCCGCGTCACGCCGCTGCAACGGGCGCTCGCGTACAGTCGAATCAGACTGGCGCACACAGGAGGAGGCTGATCATGCGAAGCAAGTTCGCCATTGCGGGCCACCCGCTCCATCCGATGCTGATCGCGCTCCCGATCGGGCTCTTCACCTGGGCTGTCGTCTGCGATGTCGTGTATCTCGCCACCGACCGCGAGAAGCTGTGGTACGACATGGCGTTCTGGGCGGGCATCGGCGGCGTTATCACGGGGCTCATCGCGGCGCTGCCGGGCGTGGGCGACCTGCTGACGATGGCGAAAGAGACCGACGCCCGCGACATCGCGATCGTACACGGTGTGACGAACGTCGTGGTCGTGGGTCTGTTTTTCGTCGCGATGCTGCTCATGCTCGATGACGGTGCGACCAGCGGCGCCGCCCTTAGCGTCGTCTTCGTGCTGCACCTGGTCGGGCTTGGCTTGCTCGGGTTCGCCGGCTGGCTCGGCGGCGAAATGGTGTACCGGCACCACCTGGGGATGGAGCCTGACGACGGGGAATTGGAGCGCGCCGAGTCCGCACGCCACTCCATGCGACCGGCACGCGCGACGCGCCGCTGAGGCGTCACGCCGCGCGCGTTGAGGCGCCCGGCTGGTTGCGCAGGCGAAGGGCACCGCAGGCCGTCCCCATGACGATTGATACGGCGTCGTCAGATCGGCCATCGCGGATGTGACGGCGCATCCTCCGCCGAGCGCATACGGTAATCGCGGAGGATCCCTTGGTCGTCGCAGTCGCACCGCCGGGCAACGGACAAACCCCCGCCACCATCGCTGCGCCGGCTGTCGCAAAGGCCGCCGGCCTTCGCTATGTGTCCGATGCCACACCTGGCATCACGCGGAAACAGGAACGCAGCGGTTTCGCATACGCACATCCCGACGGTCAGCCGCTACGCGACGAGGGTGACCTTCGCCGCGTCAAGGCGCTGGCCATACCGCCGGCGTGGTCAGATGTGTGGATCTCGCCCCACGCCAACGGGCACCTGCAGGCCACGGGGCGAGACGCCCGTGGCCGCAAGCAGTACCGCTATCACACGACGTGGAGCGAGGTTCGAGACCAGGCCAAGTTCGGCCGCATGCTCGATTTCGCAGCGGCGCTGCCGGGCATTCGCCAGCGCGTCGAAGCCGATCTCGCCCGTCCGGGCCTCCCGCGTGAAAAGGTGCTGGCAGCCGTCGTGCGTCTCCTCGAGATCACGTTAATCCGCGTCGGCAACGAGGAGTACGCGCGGCAGAACAAGTCGTTCGGCCTCACGACGTTTCGCAACCGGCACGTCAGCGTCTCGGGCGCGACACTGCGGTTCAAGTTCACCGGCAAGCATGGAAAGACCCATGACGTCGGCATCCGCAATCGCCAGCTTGCCGGGATTATCAAGCGCTGCCAGGAACTCCCAGGGCAGGAACTCTTCCAGTACCTCGACGACGATGGGCAGCGACAGGCGATCGGCTCCAGCGACGTGAACGACTATCTGCGCGCGATCACGGACAGCGACTTCACGGCCAAGGACTTCCGCACCTGGGCAGGCACGGTGCTCGCGGCCCTGGCGCTCCACGAGTTTGGTGCGCCTCAATCGGAGACGCAGGCCAAGCACAACGTCCTGCGCGCGATCGAGTTTGTCGCGGCGCGTCTCGGCAACACGCCGGCGATCAGCCGCAAGTGCTACGTGCACCCTGCCGTGCTTGACGCATACAACGAGGGCGCGCTCGAGGGCGACCTCCTGGACATCGGCGACGAAGCACGGGACGCGGTGGACGGCGGCCTCACGTCGCAGGAAGCCGCCGTGATAGCGCTCTTGCAGCAGCGAGCCAGCGCGGCCGCCGCATGACCGTCGCCATGCCGCGCCGTCAAGCATCAACCTCCGACATAATCTTGATATGGCCCGTGATGCCGTCATGCCTTCGTCGATCCGCGGTCGGGGATACGTTGAACGCAACAGGTTCGAAACGACCCGGATCGTCGCCAGATGGGGGTGGCGCCGCAGGAAGGCAGCCATGACAGACTTACTTAATCCCAGGCCGGTTGCAGTGCTCGACGACGACGTCCAGTTCATCCGGATGGTCGAGCGAATCCTCAAGACGGACGGGCTCCAGATTCAGCCCGTGACGACGCCGGACCTCGACGAGGCGGCCCGAGTCGTGGCAATGACCAACTGCCGCGTCGCGCTCGTGGACATCTACATGTACGGCGAAGCGGCAGGGTTCGAGCTTATCGAGCGCCTCCGCCAGCAGCCGATGACGGCAAACCTGCCGCTCATCGTCACCAGCGGGGCGTATCGCGAGATTGCGCGGCACGTGCCGTTCCTCCAACACCACAGGTGCAGCATCCTCCCCAAACCGTTCGAGGTTGATGCGTTAATCAGCCAGATCCACCATGCCCACGCCGGCGACGCGCCGCTTCAGACTCCCGCGCCGGAGGAGTCTGATGAGTGGAGTGACCGTCACCCGGGCAGTTGGCGCTTTCTGGCGAATCCGCTTCGCCGGGTAGAGCGCACTGCCTGACCTGAAAGGAGCCCCTCGTGCCGAAGGTCGAAGACGAGATCGTCGTACGCGCACCGGTCGATACGGTGTACGGAGCGTGGCATAACTTCGAGAACTTTCCACGCTTCATGCAGAACATCCACGAAGTGCGCGTTGTCAGTGGCGGCCGTTCGCACTGGAAAGCGAAGGGCCCGCTCGGCGCCGCTGCTGAGTGGGACGCAGAAATGACGCTCGATGAGCCGAACAAGGCGATCGGTTGGCGCTCGATCGAAGGCAACAGCGCCGTCAAGACGGCGGGGCGCGTCAACTTTGAGCCGCAGGGCGACACGACGACCAGGTTGAGCGTTCTCCTCGACTATGACGCGCCGACAGGCGCCATCGGCAACGTCGTCGCGAAGATCTTCGCCGACCCCGAAAAGCTGATGAAGGAAGACCTGCAGCGTTTCAAGGAAACGATCGAACAGGGCTGGGAACTCTCAGGGTTCTCGTACGGCGAAGGACAAACGTCGGGGAGCGGTGAGACGCTCGGCGGGTCGATGGGCCCGACGACGGCGCAGGACCTGGAGGCGCTTGACCGCACGAACACTGGCGACACGTCGCCACAAGAGGTCGACGACCCGGCGGAGCGCTGACGCACCATCACTCGCTGATACAAGAAAGAGGGTCTCGCATCGAGACCCTCTCGTCATGCCTGCCAACGACAGACGATCAAACAGGAGTGCCGGCGCATACGCCTAGCGACGCGATCAGTTCGTCGTCCAGCCCCATCCGCTCGGCCAGTTTCATCGTCATCGCCATGCGCGGGCTGACGCCGATCCAGTCATGCGAGGAGTACGCCCAGTCGAACAGCGCGCCGGCGTCGGCATTGCGGTCCGCGCTGTTGAGCACGGACACGACCAGGCGGCGGCCGTTGCGCACCATGCTCGCGACGAACGTCCAGCCGGCGCGGTTCGTCCAGCCGATCTTGATCCCATCGGCGCCGGGCGCGCCCTGCAACAGCGTATTACCGTTGTACAGCGTGTAATCTCCCGCCGCCGGCGCAAGGTGCCACTCCTGCGCGCCGACGACGCGTCTAAACACGTCGTTCCGCATCGAGTACGCGCCCAGGATGGCCAGGTCGTACGCGGTCGAATAATGCTCCTGGCGGTCGAGGCCGTGCGGATTGCGGAAGTGCGAATCGCGCATGCCCAGTTCGCCGGCCTTGGCGTTCATCCGCTCGACGAACCGGCTGACATCGCCGTCCATCGCCCGCGCGATCTCCAGCGCTGCGTCGTTACCGGATGGCAGCATCAGCCCGAAGAGCAGATCCGTCATCGAGATCTGGACGCCGGGCCGCAGCCCCATCACCGAACTGCCCACCATTCTCGAGGCGTCCGTCTCCGCTACGACCATCTGGTCCAGCGGCGCCGATTCCGCCGCCAGGATCGCCGTCATGATCTTTGTGGTGCTCGCGGGCGAGCGCCGTTCGTGCTCGTTGTAGCCCCAGAGCACCTCCTTCGTCTCCGCATCGATGACGACGGCGGTAGCGGCGGAGACGAGGGGCGCCGGGGCGGCGTTGCGCAGTTTTCTTGCCATGGTGCTCTGCGGGGCGGTGTTGTCTGCGACGGGAATCGCACTGCAGTTGACGTTGGCCTCGGCGAAAGCGGGACTCTCGGCTTTGAAGGACACCGCCATCGCGAGGCTACTCCCTGCAACAAAAATGAAGATTGCGTTCCTGAACATCGGCACCGCCGGTTGGGACTACACGCTCACCGTTCTGTTGGACTCGCACGTCGATCACCTCATGCCGCCAAACTCCTACTGGTACATCACCATGTCGGGCATGGGATCGAGCGCGAGCACGTCTTGCTCCGTACCGACGGGCCGATCCTGCTTGAGGAAGATGTTGAATGAGCGTCGCTCCGCGTACGGGCGAGCCATGTAGTGCCGATACTTCTTCACCTTCTCCGGGTAGTCGCCGAACGCGTCCATGTTGAGCACGACGTCCACGTTCGGAAGATCCGCCGTCACCTCGCCTTCGATGATCGTGCCGTCCATGAACTGGTGGACGATGAGCATCTTCGGCGGCAGATTGTGCTTCTCCGTCAGTTCCTGCAGGTACAGTTGCGCGCCGTTGATGTCGTGGCCGCTGATCACGCCCGAGGTATGGATGGGGTAGCCGTTTGGTCCCACCGCGTACTCCGGGTCGATCGCCACGTGTACGCGCGGATTCAAGAGGAAGCGTTCGATCTTTGCGATCTCGGCGGCCACGGTGCTGCGGCCGATCTGCAGATCCAGGATGACCTGGAGGCCATGCTCTTCCGCGAGCCGCAGGTACTCCTCGACGCGATCGTCCGGCAGGTAGCTGAGGTAGAGGCCGTTGCCGGTCGGCTCGCTCTGCACGATGCCGTAGATCAGGTCAAGCGTCGGAACGGCTTTGCGATCGCCGTTCAGGTCGTCGTAGAGTCGCGCGTGCTCTTTCAGTCGCTGGGCCAGGTCCTGTGGTGACATCGTGCCGAGCACGCCCAGGCCGGGCGCGAGCGGTGTGCCGTAGTACACGATGAGCTGGTTCGTCTCAAACAGCGAAGTCGGTGCGGGGGGGACGGGCGTCGGCGGAACGTCTCTCGGAACGGCGGTGGGGGGAGCGGGGGGCGCTTCTGGCGGCGCCTGCGGTCGCCTCAGCTCCAGGCGCGGCGCCAGGGGCTTCGGCGTCGGGCTGACGGTGGGCGATGCCCCCGGCGCGGCGCCCGCATCTTGCGTGTAGATCTGCGTCGTGCCTGCGGCGGCGTGTACGGTTGGCGGATCGCCGGGATCACCCCTTGATGCAATGCCGACGAAACCACCGAACGCGATGGCTGTTATGGAAATGAAACATGGGACCGCATAAGCGCGCCAAGGCCGCTTGTTGAACAAGTGGATTCACCTCAAAAATGCGGGAGGTTGGGGTACTGCGCACTATAGGGCCCGCTCTTGAAGCAGGTCAACGCTTTCGACATGCATCCGCGCGCCTTTTGATACTTTTGAAACGAGTTTGACAACGTTGAAATCGCCGTCTGCGTCACTAACGGAGGCGCACGTGCGCATACACCGCGATGCAACCCAACGCGACGCGCAATCGTGCGCGTGCTCGCCCGGACTACGTCGTGCTAGCGCTAGCTCGCCGGATCGCGAATCTTGCGAATTTCAGGACCGTATCAGCGACGGATTTATGCGGGGAAAAACGGCGGAAGGATGGCCCGGGCGTCCCGCCCGGGCCTGGCCCGCTCGATGGCGCCTCGGGGTCAGGCGGTGGTCGTCGGCGGCGGGAACGTCTGTGGGTCGTTGCCTCGCATCACCTCGTCCGACGATGCGGGCTCGTCGCTGATGTCACCGTTTCCCATCGCGCGAGATCCTGCCGTCGAGGCATCTGTCTTGTCGTCTTCGCTGTCAGCGCGACGCTCGGCGGACGCCATGACGATGATCGCGTCGTCGCCGATCGAGACGACTTCGTGCGGCATGATATCCGTCTTATCGCCGAACCCGAGGAGGCCGCTGCTCGCGTGATATGCGGTGATGTTGCCGCCGTCGTCGATCAGGATCTTGTCGACGGTCCCAAGGGAGTTTCCCGTCTCCGTCACGACTGGCGTACCCCGTAGATGGAGACCGGAGTCGATGATCTCTTGCGCCCGGGGCCGCGACGCCAGTTCGTCGAGCACGCCTGAGACTCGTACGGTGATGGCGTTATCGCCGATCGCCCGAATGTGCGCGCGTTCGAGGAACATCAGGCCGTTCATGCCGCCCGCGGGCGAAACCATCACGCCAAGCAGCGCGTGCTCCGCCGGGTCGAAGAGCACGTCCTTGACGCGCCCCAGTTCCTTGCCCTCAGTGATCGCGATGACCGGCATCGACAAAAGCTCGTTGGCATCTCGTCCTTGCATAGTCGTCTCCTTCAATCGTTGGGTTAAGCGCAGATGGCAAGCGGCCGAGCGCTGTCGCTCCGCCGCCGGCACATGATACCTGCGTCACAATCGCAAGTCAGCCGTAACCGCTTAACGGTTGCGGCCTTCGCGCTTCCGGATGTCGTCGCTTCGCATCGGCTCGTCGGGCGTGACGTCGGGGCGCAGCCCCGAGCCCGTGCGCGGCTCGGCGTCAAAGGACGAGTCGTATCCGCGACCCTCGCTGCCGCCCTGGAGCGGTTGCCTCAACGCGGTCAGATCGGGGTCGACGACGTGGTGCTCGCGCCGGAAGACGTTGGCCGTGATGCCGAGAATGACGCCACCCAGCAGCCAAACGATGCCGTCCTGGAACGAGTTTGTCGCGTCCTCGTTGATCTGCCCGAATGCCACGAGCAGGCCAATGACCCCTGCCGCGATGGCGAGCCCTGAGAGAATCGTGGCCAGCCCGTTGCCCAGCCACGTATCGACGTCTTTGGCCGTCCGGCTGCGGTCTTTCCGCACGGAACCCGAGTAGGCCTCTGTCCTGTTCATGATTCCTCCTTTTCGGAACCTGCACCTCCATGCTGCCACTGGCCGGATAGCACCGTCATTACAGGCCGTCGAAGCTGTATGTCGCGTCGCGCACAGATGCCGGGGCCCTTGACGCCCCGCCCCGCGTGCAGCGCATCGCTATGTGCGCGAGAACGGACTTTACGGAGGCGTAACAGCCGCCCGCGCATACTGGAGCCAACCAGACACAGGAAACCGACCGGAGGCGGCACCATGGATCAACTGACCGACTGGCAGAACGCACTCATCCTCGTCGCCGTGCTGTTCGCCCTCTATATCCTCGTCATGTGGGCCGCCGCGGTTGTCTGGACCTACCGCGATATCCGCGCCCGCACGAACGAGCCGTTCGAGCAGGCGTCGTCCGTGTTGCTCGTCGCGATCTTCAACATCCCGGGGTTGCTGCTGCACGTGCTGATGCGGCCCAAGACGACCATCGAGGACCAGATGGACCGCCGCCTCGAGGCGGAAGCGATGTTCCAGGACATCCAGGAGCGCCCCGCCTGCCCGCAGTGTGCCGCTCGTATTCAGCCGGACTTCATCCTGTGTCCGCAGTGCCGCGCGCAACTCCGGACGCCATGCGCCGATTGCAGCCAGCCGCTGGCCGTCGATTGGGTGATGTGCCCGTACTGCACCGCCGACCGCACGCCGGCGCCGCTCACGGTGCCGCGCCGCCGACCGGCAGCGAGCACGCTCAGGCCGAGCGTGCCGGCGCCGCGCACGGCGTTTGCCGCGGGACGGCCGCGGGCATAGCCGGCGGCTCGCCTGCTAGAACGGTTCTGAGATGGCCATCATCGGCGAGCGGCTCCAGCACTTGCGCGTCGGCGAGTTCGACGTGACGGGGATCGCCCGCGAGACCGCGCGCGAAGTCGCCGATGACGACGTCTCCGGTCTCAGCGCCGAAATGGCGTATCACGCCATCCTCGCGATCTTCCCGTTCCTGCTCCTGCTCGCCGGGCTCACGTCGATCGTCGACAACGTGTTTTCAGTCGGCAACCTCACTGACCGCATCGTGGACAAGGCCGCGCAGGTGATGCCCGAAGACGCCGTCTCCGTCATCCGGTCGTTCACGCAAGAAGTCGTGAACGCTGACGGCGGGATCGCCATCGTGGTCGGTCTGGTCGGCTCGTTGTGGGCCGCATCTTCCGTGATCGGGTCAGCGATGAAGGCGCTCAACCGCGCGTACGACGTGAAGGAAGACCGCGGGCTTGTTCGGCGCAAGCTGATCGCGCTTGCCCTCACGTTCGTGTTCGGCGGTCTCATGCTCGCCGCCGCCATGCTCGTCGCGACGGGCGGCATCATCGCCGGTGGCGTCGGCGAGGCGGTGGGATGGGAGTCGCAATTCGTGCGGCTGTGGAACTGGGTGACGTTGCCCGCCGCGCTCATGCTCGTGGTACTCGCGGTCGCGTTGTTGTATTGGCTCGCACCCAACACCGGGCACCAGTTTCGATGGATCACGCCCGGCGCCGCGTTGTTCGCCATAGGCTGGGTGATCGCGTCGTTGGCCTTCGCGTTCTACGTCGCGAACTTCGCGTCCTACAACCGGACCTACGGATCAATCGGCGCGGTGATCATCCTGCTCGTCTGGCTGTACTGGACGAACTTCCTGCTGCTGGTCGGCGGCGAACTCAACGCCGTCCTCGCACGCCGGCACGATGAGGAGTACCAGCGCGAGAGCGGGTCGCAACCGCGCTCCGGGTCGCGCGCGCAGCCCTGAGCGCGCCGTCGCACGCACAGCCAACCGCCGATCATCATTCGCCGCGTAGGGCGCGCACATCTGATCGCAGAACCCGGCCTATCGTCGCTCCTGCGCCTGTCAGCAGCACCAGCGCGTGCGCGTTGTCCGTCATCTGGCAGCGCGATGATCTTGCCGGACGGCGTAACAGTTTCGTGACGCGCGCACCGGCGCGCTCACAGATCGGCATACGCTCCGTCGCCGCACTGCGACCGCCGGATCGGGCTGACACGCAACTGAAACAGCGTCGCGTCGAGTTGCGGCGGTCGCCTTGCGTGCCGTCAGGCACGATAGATGCCGTGACAGGCAAGAAACGGGGAGCCACATGATCCGCAGCTACCGATACCGGCGATGGCGCAAGGACCGCCGCAAGCGCGCGACCCACATTGCGACGCGCCCGCTGATGATGCTGTTCGCGTTCCCGCTGCTCCTCGTGGCGTTTGCGGGCCTGGTGGGCACGACGATCGGCATGGGCTACTACGCCGACATCGGCCGTAACGCCGATCCGCCGGAGGAACTGATCAACGCCCGTGGCGGCGGCGCCCGCATCTACGACCGCAATGGCACGCTGCTGTACGAATTCCTCGACCCCGAGTACGGCATGCAACGCGAGGTGGCGCTCCAGGAGATCTCGCCCTGGGTGCTCGATGCCACCATGGCAGCCGAGGACGCCAGCTTCTACTCCAACCCCGGCGTCAACGTCCGGGGGCTCGTGCGGGCTGCCACCGAAAACCTGCGTCCGGGCGAGGACTTTCTGCAGGGTACGGGCGGCAGCTCCATCACGCAGCAGCTCGTCAAGCAGATCTACTTTACGAAGGAAGAGCGCGAGGAACGCAGCATTGAGCGCAAGGTCAAAGAGGCCATCCTTGCGCTCGAGATCACGCAGCAGTACGACAAGGATCAGATCCTCGAGTGGTACCTGAACGAGATCCCCTACGGCGGCGTCCTCGTCGGCATTGAGGCCGCGTCGCAGGGCTACTTCGGGGTCGCCGCGAAGGACCTGACGCTCGGACAGGCCGCGTTCCTTGCGGGATTGCCGCAATCACCCGGCCAATATGACCCGTTCACGCAGTTCGACGCCGCCATCGCGCGGCAGCGCCAGGTCATCGACCTGATGGTCAAGCACGACTTTATCGATGCCGAGACCGGTCGCTGGGCGAAGCTCGAGGTCATAACGCTGAACCCGAAGCCGCTGCCGTTCCTCGCACCCCACTTCGTGCAGTACGTCGCCGAGTACATCCGCGCGACGTTCGGTGAGCGCGCGCTCACGCACGGCGGCCTCGACGTCACGACCACGCTCGACCTGGACCTGAACACGCGCGTCAACGAGGCGCTCGAGAAGTACCTGCAGACGTACGAGGGTTCCAGCAACGGCCACAACGGCTCCGTCGTGATCATCAATCCGCCGACCGGCGAGATCCTCGCCATGGTGGGCAGCCGCGACTACTTCCGCGAAGACATCGATGGCACGGTCAACAACGCCGTCGCCCTCAACTCGCCGGGCTCGACGCTCAAGCCCTTTACGTACGCCACTGCGTTCATGCAGGGTTGGGGTCCCGAGTGGCCAATCGTGGACACGCCGATCGACTACCGCGAAGCAGACGGCAAGGTGTTCTCACCGCGCAACCCGGACGGCAGGACGCGCGGCGTCATGCCGGTGAAGCAGGCGCTCGGCAACTCGTTCAACATTCCTGCTTTCAAGACGATCCTCTGGGCCGGCGTCGATAACGTCGTCGCGACGGCGAAGTCGATGGGCATCACGTCGCTGGACCGCGACCTCGGCCCCGCGCTCACGCTCGGCGGTGTCGATGTGAAGCTCCTCGACATGGTGTACGCCTACGGCGTGTTCGCGAACAACGGCGTGCAAGTCGGCGTCCCGGCGACCGGCGCCCTGCCGGCAGGCAACCGCGAGCTCGATCCCGTCCCGGTGCTCAAGATCACGAACCGCGCCGGCGAGACGGTCATCGACAATTCCGAGCCGGTGCACAAGTTCGTCATCGACCCGGAGTACGCCTACATGATCACGGACGTCCTTTCCGCCGACGAGAACCGGCAGATCACCTACGGCCGCGGCAGCAATCTGAACATTCCCGGCCACCGCGTCGCCGCCAAGACCGGCACGAGCGAGCCCTACGAGACCAGCCGCCTCATCGGTGACACCTGGACGTTCGGCTACACGCCGGATGTCGCCGTCGGCGTTTGGATCGGCAATAGCGATAACTCGCCCATGGTCAACATCCTCAGCACGACGATCGCCGGCAGCACGTGGCACGACGCGATGCTCCTCGCGCTCGAAGGCCGGCCGCCGCGTGACTGGGTGCGGCCTGACGGCATCGTCGATGCGACGGTCTGCGTGCCGAGCGGCATCGTCGCGCAGCCAAACAGCGGCTGTCGAACCGTGACGGGCCGTTTCGCGCGGCAGGCGCTCGAGAACCGCGCGGCCAACTGGTGGGGTGGCCAACTCGTCTCTGGCGCCACGCAGGTCAGCGCGTCCGCCATACCCGCCGACATCGGCGGCTGGAAGCGCTACCTGGCCGATGAGTACCTGCGCCGCTACGGAGGCTCGCGCGCGCCGACGCGTGCGCGGCAGTCGGCGCCGCCACCACAACAGCAACCGCCACCGCAGGACCCACGCGCACCCGACCTGCCCGATGGCATCGGCAACGGTGCAGGAAACGGAAACGGCAATGGCAACGGTAACCGGCGGCAATGACGGTGGCCCTGATACCAGCCTGCAACAGATACCCCGACCGCGTTAGGCGTCTGCGGCGGCGCCATTCGTAGGATGCCGTGATGCATGCAATGCGCTCCATTGGAGCTGGAAGCTAGGACGGGAGGATGAGGACATGAGCCAACAGGTACCACCGCGACTGGACGTCAGGGCCGTACCGACCACCGGCGTCGAAGTCGAGTACTTCTGTCGCGGTTGCAAGGGACACTACGCGCGCACCGTCCCGGTCAAGCACTTCAGGGAGACCGCCTGTCGCTGCGGCTCCCACGATCTTTTGGTGTACTCCGTCGCGAGCGAGGTCGCGGCGCCCCTGCGCGCACACTAGGGCGTGATTGCACAGACAGCGTGAGGGCCTCCGCATGGCGGAGGCCCTCAGTTGTTGCACCGCGTTGCCGCTCAGGCCGTGACGGCGGCCGGTTCCGGAATGTCGAGCATGTACCCGATGCCCTGGAAGGTCTTGATCAGGCGCGGCTTGGAAGGATCCTTCTCCAGCTTGTGGCGCAGCCGCGATACCCACACACGCAGGTACTGCAAGTCGTTGCGGTACTCCGGCCCCCAGACCTTGCTCAATAGCTCCGCATTGAGCATGACCTTGCCGGCGTTCGCCGCCAGGTGCTGCATGAGCATCCATTCCGTGCGCGTCAGGGAGATCAACTCGCCGCCGCTCCGTACAAGCCGGTGGTTCAGGTCGATTTCCACGTCGTCGGTGCGGACGATGTTGTCCACCGCCGTCGATCCGACGGCCCGGCGCAGCACCGCGCGCACGCGTGCGCTCAATTCGTCCGGGCTGAACGGCTTGGCAAGGTAGTCATCGGCCCCCATCTCCAGACCGCGCACCTTGTCGGTGTCACTGCCCTTCGCCGTGAGCAGGATCACCGGCAGGTCGCCCCGCTCACGCAGCTCGCGCATCAACTCAAGCCCGCTCATGTCGGGCATCACGATATCGAGCAGCGCGATGTCCGGGCGGTATTCCTGCGCGATCTCCAGCGCCTCCGCGGCGTTCTCCGCGGTGAGCACGCGGAAGCCCTGCGGCGTCAACTCGAGCTTGATCAGCCGCAGAATGCCGGGTTCGTCGTCGACGGCCAGTACCAGGGGCCCTGTGTTCATCACGTCACCTCTTTCACTAGCGGAAGCGCGAAGCCGATTTCGGATCCGCCGCCTTCCCGCGGTTGCGCCCATACGTAGCCGGATTGCGCTTCTACCAGCCGCTTGCAAACCGCGAGTCCCATACCCACTCCCGACGCCTGGCCTGACGTGCGCCGTGAGCGGTAGAACGCCGAAAACAAATCCTCCACCTCATCCGGATCGATGCCCTCTCCCCGGTCCAGCACGCTGACCAATACATACCCGTCCCGAGACTCGATAGAGATGTCGATCGGCTCGTCCGCCGGGCTGTACTTCTCCGCATTGCTGAGCAGGTTGCGGATCACCTGCTCTAGGTACGTCGGCTCGGCCATCGCGGCAGAGAGCCGGTCAGAACCTTCGACATTCACGCGCCGCCGCGGGAAGCGCAGCATGTGCGCGTCAGCCAGCCGATGCGCGACGCGCCGTAACAACACCGGCTCCGTCACCAGCTCCTGCCCCGTCTCGATGCGCGCCAGCGTCAGCATGTTCTCGACGATCCGGTGCAGCCGGTCCGCCTCCTGCTCGATATCGCCGATCGCCGTCCGCTTGCTGTCTTCGTCCAGTTCGCGATCGCGCCGCCGCAGCACCTGCGCGTTCCCGAAGATCGTCGTGATCGGTGTGCGCAGCTCGTGTGACACCAGGCCCAGGAATTCGTCCTTGGCTTCGTTCGCCTCGCGCAGGTCCTCGACGCGCTGCTGCACCTCGCCGAACAGGCGCGCATTGTCCATGGCGATCGCGGCGCGTGACGCAAGGTCGCGGAACAGCGCGAAGTCCGGCTCGGTGAGCTTCCGCTTGGACTCGGCCGTGATGAACGTGATCGCGCCCAACACGCGCCCGCGCGCGATCAGCGGTACGCACGCGAACGAAACGATCTGGGCCCGCTTGAGAAGTTCTGCCTGCCGCTCGTTCTCGGCGCTCTCATCGATCACAGCGTCGGTCACATCATCGAAGAACTGCGGCGTGCCCGTGCGCATCGTCCTTGCTTGCACCGAGTTGCCGCCCGGATCGATCGGGAATTGCCGGCCGATCTCCCGCACGCGCCGCTCGCGCTCAGGATCGGCGTTCGCCAGCATCAGCCGGCGGATGCCGCCTTCGTCGTCCAGGATGTCGATACCACACCAGTCGGCCAGCTCCGGCACAACGACGCGCGCCAACTGGCGCAGCGTGTCCTCGTAGTTGAGCGTCGAATTGAGCACGTCCGAAGCGCGCGCAAGGAAGCGGATCGAGCGGTCGGCCTGCGCGCGTTGGCTGATATCGACGAACGCACCGACGCTCCCGATGATCGCTCCATCGGCGTCACGCATCGGTGATGCGTACTCCAGCAGGTGTACCATCGTCCCATCCTCGCGCAGCACGTCGAGTTCGACATCGGCGATCGTCTCTCCGCGTAAGGCGGCACGCTGCATCGGCAAATCTTCGGGTGCGACTTCAAGGCCATGATGCATCGGTGTGAAGGGCATCTTCGCGTCGGGGGCAGACATCGACGTATTGGCGCTCGGCGCAACCCCGAGCAGGCGCGCGAAGGCCGGGTTCGCCCGTATGACGTGGCACTCCGGGTCCTCCGCGATGCCGATGCCTACCGGCACCACATCGAGGACGGTCGTCAGTTCGGCCAGCCGCCGCTCGAGCGCCGCGTTCAGTTCCGCGATACGCCGTTCCGCTTCCATGCGGTCGTGAATATCGACGGCAGTGATGAGCACAGCAGTCACGGTGCCAGCGTCATTGAACATCGGCACCGTGCGGCCCAGGTGCCAGCGATATTCACCATCGTGTCGGAGCAGCCGCGCCTCGATCTCGATCGGAGTGCCGCTGCTGAGCGAAGCTTCCCACCGGGGGACGATCGCGTCGCGGTCGTCCGGATGCAGAATCTGGCGCCAACTCTGCGTCTTTGTGTCTTCTTCGCTGAGGCCGCTGTATTCGTACCAGCGCGTGTTGAAGAACACTCCCCGCCCGTCGGCGCCCGTGAGCGACACCATGGCGGGAATCGCGTTCGCCAGCGTCCGGTACTTCTCTTCGCTCGCTTCCAGCGCGCGCTCCGCGGCACGCCCCGCGCCGATATCCCTCGAGACGCCGATCATGCCGATCACGTGGCCGTAGTTATCGACGATCGGCGAGTCCGTCACGCGGACGAGCACCTCGCCGCCGTCCTTCGTGCGGCACTCGAACTCGCCGGTCCACAGGATGCCCCGCTGCACGACATCGATGATCTCATCCGCGCGTTCGACCGCCGTCAACGGCACCGTCACGTCAATGATGCGCCGGCCGGCGACTTCGTCGGCGCGCCAGCCGTAGAGGGACTCCGCGGCGCGATTCCAGTAGCGGATGCGGCCGTCCATGCCGGTGGCGATCACCGCCTCGCTGATGACGTCGAGGAGGTGCGCCTGGAAGCGAATCGCATCGTCGGCTTCGTGACGGGCGGTGGCATCCATGCACGTGCCCGCGAGGCGCACGACGTGCCCCTCGTCATCCTTGATCGCCCGCCCGTTTCCTTCGACCCAGCGCATCGTGCCGTCGGGCAGGATGATCCGATAGTCGATGCTCACATCGCTACCGGCGGCAACCGCCCCCTGGATCGACGACACCACGCGATCCTTGTCGTCGGGGTGAATGTCCCGCAGATACGCCTCGAACGTGCCGCCGAAGCTGCCCGGCGGCAGTCCGTGGATGGATTCAACACCGTCCCAGACCAGTTCGTCCGTCACCACGTTCCAGTCGAACGTGCCGATGCTGGCGGCGCCCTGGGCGCGTCGCAAGCGCTCCTGGCTGCTCGTCAGGGCGAGTTCGGCCCGCTTGCGCTCGGTGATATCGAGCATCACGCCATGGAGCCGCAACGCGTCGCCCGGCGCAAAGCTCACGACATCGTGAAGCCAGACCTCCGAGCCATCGGCGGCGATCATGCGGAACTCTTGTTCGAATTGGCGGCGGTCGACGCAGGCGGCGAGGCATAGCTGGATGGCGCGTTCGCGGTCGTCGGCGTGGAGGTGATCCGCCCAGAACTCCGGACCCCGGTACCAGGCGGCGATGGGATAGCCAAGGATCGTCTCGGCGCTATGGCTGACGAACGTAAATCGCCAGTCCGCATCGCACTCCCAGACGATCGCCCCAATGCCCTCTACGAGCGCATGAAGCTGAGACTCACTCTGCGGCTCGACGGTCGCAGGACGTCCGGTCCCGGGATGTGACGTTCCTGGCATGCTGGCTCCCTGAATGCGTGCAGTCGCAAGATGCTAGCAACCGGCGCACAGGTGGAAGCGCAACGGCCCTGCGAGGACACATTACAGGTGCATATCAGAGGGCGGTACAAGCGCATACGCCCGGTCGCGCGGCTGTCAAGCTGGCTTCCGGAGCGTCCCGTCAAGCCGGCCTTCGACGGTCCTCCTGCCGGAACTGCGCGGCGGAGACGCCGGCCGTGGACTCGACGATCCGGATCGCCGCACGGGTGATCGGCACGAGGCCCGGACGGTCGATCTTGTCGAGCGTGTCCATCGCGTCGAACAGGTAAAACGGCGCCACCAGGAAGTTCACCACCGGCACGCCCGCCGGGTAGAAGTCCGCGGCGTCCGTCGTCGGCTTCGGGCCGAACGCGTCCGGCGGCAGGATGTACGACCGGCGCAGATCTTCCGCCTCGATCGCACCGCGCACGGCTGCCTCCAGCCGCTCGATGCGCGACGTGAACCACCAGCGCGCCTCAGGCCGGCCGGTGGCGCGCAGCACGCCGTCCACCTCGGCGAATTCGTTTGCCGCGTGCTCGAGGTGCAGTTCCAGCACCAAACGCTCGAGGTCGGCGGCGTGCGACTGCACGAATGCGAATTGCCCCGCCCCACCCGCCATATGCCCGGCGTTCAGCAGAAACGTCAGCCGATGCGGCCGCTCGCGATCCGGCACGCGCGACCAGTACGCCGCCTGCGCCAGCACCATCGCGACCCCCGATGCGTCTTCGACCGCCGACGACCAGGGCCCGTCGTGATGCGACCCGATGATGACCGTCTCGTCGTCCGCGCCCGCCAACTCGCCGATGATGTTGTACGACGTGATGCGTTCACGCCGCGCCCGCACGACGACCCGCGCCTGCACCCGCCCCGCAGCGAGCATCGCGCGAACGCGTACGCCATCGCTGCCGCTGATCCAGACGCCCGGGACCGCACGCTCCTTCCCGTCATAGGGCACGTAGTATTGAAACGAGTCGCCCGGATACTCCCTCAGCACGCCCACGAACCCGATCGCACCGGCCGCCATCGACGGCTCCATCGCATCCTGGAACTCGCGGCCAAACGGCACCATCTGCCATCCGTCGTCGAAGCTGCCGTCCGGATCGAATGTCCACGTGGCGATGTGCCGGTAATAGCCATGCGGCACGCGCACGAGCGGCATATCATACAGCGAGATCGCCCCCCGCACGCGCTCCGGCGCATCGGCGTCATACGCCATTAGTCGCGCGTCGAGCCCGTCCGTGCGCGCACAGTGCGGAAGCGCAAAGCACGGCGCGTCGATCTCGGCGCCATCGTCGCCGCGCACCAGGAGCGATGTCTCCTCTGGCTCCCACGAGTGCATGTCGACGGGCTCCGCGCGCACGCGTTCCAGCCCGAACGCGCGAAACCGCTCCTGCGCCCACTGCTCCGCCCATCGATCGGCCGGATAGCCCGGACGGCGCACGCCCTGCGCGAACACCTCCTCGATCCAGGCGTAGATCCGCGTTTCGTCCGGGACATGTTCGCCGGCGATCACGACGGCTTCCGCCCTTCCGCGGTGGCCACGCCTTCCTTAATCCATCTCCAGTGCTGGCGCCCGTGATCGGCGTTGGTCGCGAACACGCCGCCGACGCTACCGTCGCTCCACGGCGCGCCCGGCAGTTGCTCCGCGATCTGCTCGTCGGTGAGGCTCACGAGCAGTGCCAGCGTCTCGCCACGCGCGGCTTGCCCGAGCGCCACAACTTCGCTGAACGATGCGTCCCGGTAGCGCGCCACCCAGTCTTCGTTCATGGCGTGTACGGTCGCCATGATCTGCTCGCGCGTGCGCGCCGTGCCGTCGTCGCTGTTGGTCAGGCCCACCGGGTTGGCGTCGCCCTCGAAGTGACGGCGGATCATCCGGTTGAAGTTCCGCTCGATGCCCGCGAGATGCACCAGATGGTCGAGCGCGCTCCACCGTGTCGACGGATCGTGCTCGCTCGCGGTCACGGCGTGGCGCAACTCTGGATCGGAAAGCGCCGCATACGTCTCCAGCAGCCACGCGCGGTCCTTGTTCAGCTTCGCTTCGATCTCAATGCGGTTCATCATCGTCCTCGCTACCACGTGTCGACGTGCGGGCGTTTCTTCGATGCGCGCGGCGCTGCCGGCGGCACGGAGCGCAGAGCGGCGCTGATCCAGCGTCGCGAGTCCGCCGGGTCGATCACGTCGTCGATCTCGAAGTGCGACGCGGTGTTCACCGCCTTGCCGTGACGGTACATCCGCTCCACCATCTCCTCGAAGGTCGCCGTGCGCTGCTCCGGATCTTCGATTGCGGCGAGTTCGTTGCGATAGCCGAGCTTCACCGCGCCTTCGAGGCCCATGCCGCCGAACTCGCCCGTCGGCCACGAGACGGTGAAGAACGGCGCTTTGAAGCTGCCGCCCGCCATCGCCTGGGCGCCGAGGCCGTAGGCCTTCCGCAGGATGATCGTGAACACCGGCACCGTCACGCTGGCGCCGATGACGAACATCCGCGCGGCGTGCCGCACAAGTGCCGTCTTCTCGGCTTCCGGCCCGACCATGATGCCCGGCGTGTCGCACAGAAACAACAGCGGCACGTCGAACGCGTCGCAGAGCTGCATGAAGCGCGCGGCCTTATCCGCACCGTCGCTGTCGATCGCACCGCCGAGATGCATCGGGTTGTTCGCGACGATGCCGATCGGCCGCCCCTCGACGCGCGCCAGTGCGGTCACCATGCCGCGCCCGAACTGGCGTCGCAATTCGAGCACGGAGCCTTCGTCGGCGAGCGTCTCGATGGCCGCGCGGACCTCGTACACGCGGCGCCGGTTCTCCGGGATGACGTTGCGCAGCAAACGCTGGTCGGCGCAGGACCAGCCGCTCGTCGCGCCCTGGAAATACGCGAGGTACTTGCGCGCGACGGCGACGGCCTCCGTTTCGTCCTCCACCAGCACGTCGATGACGCCGTTCGGCGCCTGCACTTCGACCGGCCCCACCTCGTCTGGACGGAACACGCCGAGGCCGCCGCCCTCGATCATCGCCGGCCCGCCCATGCCGATATTTGCGTCTTTCGTCGCGATCACGACGTCGCAGCAGCCGAGCAGCGCCGCATTCCCCGCGAAGCAGCGGCCGGAGACGATGCCGACCAGCGGCACAAGACCGCTCAGCTTGCCGAAGTAGTTGAACGCCATGCAGTCGAGCCCGGCCACCCCGAGGCCGTCCGTGTCGCCCGGCCGCCCACCGCCGCCTTCCGTGAAGAACACGATCGGCAGCCGCCACTTCTCGGCAAGCTCGAACATGCGGTCCTTCTTGCGGTGGTTCTGCGCGCCCTGCGTGCCCGCGAGCACCGTGTAGTCGTACGACATCGCGATGCAGCGCGCGTTCGCCTCGCCGAACAGGTCGGCGTTCACGGTGCCGATGCCCGCGACCAGGCCATCGGCCGGCGTGTTGGCGATCAGGTCTTCGATCTCCCGCCGCCGGCGCTGCGCCGCGATCACGAGCGGCCCGTACTCGACGAACGACCCCGTATCGCACAGATCGTCGATGTTCTCGCGCGTCGTACGCTGGCCGGTCTTCCGCCGTCGCTCCACGGCGTCCGGCCGCGCTTCATCGCGACCTGCACGGTGACGCGCACCCACCTCCTCGAGGTCCGCGCGCGCGTGGTCGAGATCCATCTCTGCGCCGGCCGCGCTGTCTGATTCCTCGACGTCCATCTCGTCGATCAGCATCAGCACAAAGCCCTCGACTACCGTATCACCCACAACGACGCCGATGCCGCGCACCTGCCCGCTCGCGTCGGCCGCGATCGTGTGCTCCATCTTCATCGCTTCCATTACGCACAGCCGCTGGCCCGCGCGCACCAGGTCGCCTTCGCCGACGTCGATCGCCAGGATCGTGCCCTGCATCGGCGCGCGCACCGCCAGCACGCCGGGCGGCACCTCCAGCGGTGCGACGCGCCCGCCGCTTCGGCCGCCCGCCTTGCCATGCTCCAGCACCGCGAGCGGATCGCTCGCGTCGATGCGCGCGCCTGCGAGCCCTGACCGCCCGGCGCCCGCATCTGCGAAGTGCAAGACGTCACCGCGGTCGTCGGAGATTCGCGCCAGTTCGCCCAGACGCGCGTCGACGAACCCGGTGTCGATCGTTCCCGCCGCGACGTCGGGATGGGCGAGCAGCGTACGCAGCAGCGGGATGTTCGTCCGCACGCCTTCGATGCGGAATTCCCGCAGCGCGCGCTCGGCAAGCGCCAGCGCATCGCCAACTCGCTCCGACGAGGTGTGCGCGATCACCTTCGCGAGCATCGCATCGAACGACGGACCGATGGCGTATCCCGCGTACCCGTGCGTCTCGACGCGGACGCCCCGGCCCGAAGGCGGGTCGAACGCCGACAACGTGCCACTCGCCGGGCGCAATTCGCCTGCCGCGTCGATGGTCTCGGTGTACACGCGAACCTGCACGGCATATCCGTCGGGCCGCCGCACGGCGTCCTGCGCGAGCCCCGATGCTCGCAGCGGCCGCCCCGCGGCAAGCTGCAGTTGCCCGACGACGAGATCGACGCCGGTCACCTCCTCGGTCACCGTGTGTTCGACCTGCAAGCGCGGATTCGCTTCTATGAAGTAGAAGCGCGCGTCGGCACCCGCTTCGCTATCGCCGTCGACGAGGAATTCGAAGGTAGACAGGCTGTCGAGCCGCGCGGCGCGGGCCAGCATCAGCGCCGCGTCGATGATCCGTTCTCGGAGCACAGCGGCGATCCACGGGCTCGGCGCGATCTCTATGAGCTTCTGGTGCCTTCGCTGGAGCGTGCAGTCCCGCTCCCAGAGATGCGTCACTTCGCCCGAGCCGTCGCCCGCCATCTGCACTTCGATGTGGCGCGCCCGTCGTAGCCCCTCTTCGCCGTACACCTCGCCGTTGCCGAAGGCGGCGCGCGCCTCGGACTGGCAGCGCTCGAACGCCGCTTCGATCTCGTCTTCGCGATCGACGATGCGGAGGCCACGTCCGCCGCCGCCGGCCACCGCCTTGATCGCGATCGACGATCCTGCCGGCAACGAAGCGAAAAACGTCCGTACATCATCGAGCGAAGCCGCTCCCGACGTCCCCGCCAGCACCGCCACACCGGCATCTGCGACGAACGCGCGCGCTCGCGCCTTATCGCCGAACAACTCCAATATCTCGGCGCGCGGACCGACGAACGTGATGCCGGCCTCACGGCACTGAGCGGCGAAGGACGCACGCTCACTCAGAAATCCGTAGCCCGGGTGCAGCGCGTCGCAGCCGGACTTGACCGCCGTCTCGACGATCTGGTCCGCATCGAGGTACGCCGCGGGGCCGCGGCCCGCGAGCGGCAGCGTGCTATCGGCGCGACGGACGTGCAGCGATCGCGCATCGTCCTCGGAGAACACCGCGACGGTCGGTATGCCCAGGTCGGCGGCAGCCCGTGCGATGCGCACGGCGATCTCGCCGCGATTGGCGATCAGCAGGCGTGAGAACGGCATGCAACCCCCTGGGGCGGTCGGTGCTTCGCCTCGACGAGCATTATCGTAACGCGCGGCCGTCGCCACGCCACGTGCGGCTTCGCTAGTGGCGCGGGCGCAACGAGCACGCCACAGTCGCGTCCGTTGACGGCCGGGCACGCTTCGATGCTCGCCCCGGCATCGGTCGAGTATCGTAGGGCAGTGCCGCTCAGGGGGATGCTTCGTTTGGCCCGGCTCACAAAGTCCGACGCGATTACCGCCGTGACGCTCGCGGCGGGCTTCGTCGCCGCCGTCTTCGTCCGCACGTGGCGCCTCACGCCGCATGCCAGGATCCCGGATACGTACGAGCACATGTCGGCCACGCGACGTCTGCTATCGGGCGAATTTCCACTGTCAGACCTGTACCCGCCGGGCGTGGCGCTGGTGCTGGCGCCGTTCTTCGCGATCTTCCCCGATACGGTCACGACGGTGCAGGCCGCCGTCGTGCTCTTCTCGCTCGTGCTCATCGCACTCGCCTACGTGACCGCTCGACGCGCTGGCGCGGATACCGTCACCACACTCATCTTCACCGCCGCGATCGCGTTCTCACCTGCGTTCGTCACCATGTCGCGCGTCGGCCTGTTCGACGCGATCGGTACGGCGCTGCTGGTCGCGTCGATCGTCGCCGCCCCCTCCGCCGCGAAGGCGCGCTGGCCTGCATGGCTGGCGTTTGCGTTGCTCCTGTCCGTGGCGATCACCGTCCGCTCGACGAATGTCTTTGTGCTCCCTGCGGTCATGATCACGTACGCGGACCTGGGACGCGACGGCGCGAGGATGCAGCGGCTGCGAGCGCACGTGACCTCGCCGCCCGCGCTCGTCATCGGCCTGCTGACATGCGCGCTCTTTCTATTGCTCGCGATTCCGGGCCTGATCTCCGGGTCATCGAATCCAGTGAACTTCGCGTTCGGAGACGTGCCGCAGCACGTGCTCTTCTACCAGGTTGTCGCGTTCGGCGGCTTTGCCCTGCCTATGGTGGCTGTGCTGCTCGCGTTCGGCGTGTCGCCGCTCTGGCGGCGGGCGCCTTCGCTCGTACTCGTGGCGATCTACCTGCTCATAGTTTGGCCGGTCGCCCACGCCCCGTTTCCGTTCGTCAACGAACGGTACATGCTGCTGCCATGGTTCTTCACGCTGCTCATCGCCGTGCATGGCCCCATCGAGGTCTGGCGAAGCACTCGCGACGCTCAATCGCCGTTCCGCGCGCTTCGTCGGGCGACCGGGATCACCGCGCAGTTCCTGATCGTGGCGTTGTTCGCCGTCGGTGTCTTCCAAACCTTGAGCACGTGGCCTGATGACGTAGGGCTCTCCGACGAATCGGCGCTGGAAGAGCTGCGCCCGGTCGTCGCGAGCTTCGACGACGATGCACTGATCATCACGGCTCTGGCGCGGGGATTTGATCACGCCAGAGACGACCGCGCGTACCTTGACCTCATCGATCACCGGATTGAAATGCGCGACCGTTCTTCATCGGTCGCCGAGATCGTCGCCACGATCGAACAGGCGCTAGACGATCGTCGGGCCGTGTACTACGTGTACAGCCGGTTCGAAGAAGCCGGCGAGAATGCCGGCCTCGGCGGCGATGGCCTCGACATCTACTTCACCGGCGTCGAAGCGCGATTTCGCGTCAGCGAGATGTTCCGCGCGCAGCAGCCGGAGTACCGCATCTATCGCGTGACGCAGCCGCCATGACGCACGACTACGTTAGCGTCGTGGAGCCGGAGATGGGACTCGAACCCACGATCCGGTTACCATCCGCGCTGAGGCACGCCCGCTCTTCGAGCCGATCTGTGACGAGGGAGGAATGAGCATGACCGAAGAGCATGACGCGATTGACAACCCGGTCACGGGCGAGAGGCTGGTCTTCCTGAAGCGCGCCCGCGACACGGGCGGTGAGGCGCTCCACATGGAGCTGCTGATGACGGCCGGCGGGCCGCGCATGCTTGAGCACGTCCATCTGCGACAGGAGGAACGCATCGCAGTGTTGTCAGGCGTCCTGCGTTACCGGCTCGGCGGCGCGGAACACGAACTTGTGGCGGGGGAGGCGGTCGTCCTCCCGCCTGGCATTCCGCACACGCTGTGGAACGCGGGTCAGGATGAAGCGCGCTGCCGCTTCGAAGTGCGTCCGGCGCTGAAGGCCGAGGCGGCGTTTGAGACGCTGTTCGGGTTGGCGCGAGAGGGAAAGACCAACCGCGAGGGTATGCCGAATCCGCTGCAGGGGGCGGTCCTGGCACGCGAGTACGAGACGTTCCTGCCGCGGCCGCCCGTTGTCCTGCAGCGGGCGGGTCTGGCGGTACTTGCGCCGATCGCGAGGCTCTTTGGATACCGGGCGCGCTACGCAAAGTACAGCGGACCGGAGTAACAGCGGCCACCCACACCCGGCATGGGCATATGCCCTCCAGCCGCGCGCGCCGCACCCCTGACCTGGGAACGTTGTTGGAGCGGGAGATGGGACTCGAACCCACGACCCTCTGCTGGGAACAAGCTAGGCGTTCTGCAAGCTGCTCCAGATTCGAAATCAGGCCCCGAAATCGATGCAAGCTGCACCTAATTAGGCGCACATCTCGCAGCACGTTGCCAACTCTATCTTACCAAGTAGAACGCCCCGATGATCCCATAGTTTCACGCTCTACGCGACAGCGAGATGGCACCCTGGATCCAGTGTCACGACGCGCATTTCGTTCACCACGCTGCCACTGGTTCCGGGACTGCGGTCGCGTCCGGCGTCTCCGCGCGGACTCTCGCTTCGACCGCCAGCGCGTTGAACCCGTCTTGCGACCAGACCACGCGCTCTTCCCCCAGCCGTCCACGCACCGCCTCGAACAGTCGCTGGGCTGCGCTGATGTCCTGCCAGTCTCCCCAACCCAGTTCCGCAAACCGCTTCGGGAGTGGACGATGCCGAGTGCGCCGGCCGTTAGCACCGTCGCCGTAGAACGTATCCACGATCACCCGGTCCGCGGCGGACTCCAGAGCGTCCGCGAATCGCTCCGGGCAATGGGGCAGTGTCGGGCTGACGGCGGCTTGCACCTTGATCCCGCTAGCGCGGGCTCGGCGCATAGATGCAAGCCGGCGCTCGATGCTCGGGCACGTGGGCGTGAGCGCGCGCCGCACTCCATCGTCATCAGTCTCGATGGTCATCGACAGCCAGACGAACGGCAGGTCAGCGAGCAGATCGAAGTCTTTCTCGACCCGTGGTGATCGTGTCTGGACGACGAGCAGGCCAACCGGACGCTCCCGGAACACCTCAAGGATCGAGCGGGTGATCCGTAGCTTCCGCTCGGCCGGCTGGTACGGGTCCGTCGCAGAGCTCATGAAAACCCGTACCGATGCGGCGTCGCGAACCTTATCAAGATCGCAGTGGAGGGCGTCGGCCGCGTTCGTCTTCGCTCGCAGCCATTGTCCCCACGGCTTCCCCGCGTACAAGCCGATGGGCGACTCGGCCACATAGCAGTAGACGCCACAGCCGCCCTCGCCGAAGGCACACCCCATGTACGGATTCAGCGTGTGCGTAAACGCGTGAAGGAAGCCGCTCGCCGGAGTGAGAATCCGACCCGTTTGGACCAACTCGGTGTCCACAGGCTTGAGCACCGTTCACCTCGCCTGATTGATAGCACGGATGTTCTCTTGGCGTCAAGGCCCCGCGCAACGTCCTGGCTCAGATCACCCGCTCCCCGCCCAACTGAAATCCATTCCGGGCTTCTTTCCTCGACAGGACGTAGGCATAGTTGCCGGCCAGACGCATCGCCGCAGTCATGTCCTCGACCATGATGTCGTGGAGTTCGAATTTGCGCATGTGCTCTGCGAGTTCGCGCGGGCGGAGGTCCGCATCTTCGATGATCAGGAAGTCGCAGCGCTTCAGCATCTCGGCGAGGACGCTGGCTCCCGCCGAGGTGATCAGCGCAGATGGGTCGAATCGTCGCACCGGCAAGTAGAGTTCGCCGCCGATCTGCGCGTCATCAGCGACCAGAGTCAGCGCGGCGAAATACCTGGAAAGCGCTGGCTGTGCCAGAACGTGCCCGTCGGCGACCTGGAAGCGCACCGCTGACGTGAGGAGGTCGTCGGGATTCGTTCTCAGCGTCGCCAGCCATTTCGCGGGCGATCGCTCGGCGGGACTGAACCAACGATCGCTCGCCGATGGCGTCGGCAGTTCCGAACGACGCAAGGGACGGACCTCAAACGCGCTCGACATGTCGAGTATCTTGCATGCCAGTCCGAGCCGCATGCCGCGGCGACTTGGCGGGTCGTGCCGCTGTGCGAGCCATGCGCGGTAGTCGACCGGCATGCGCGACAGCCCTTCCGTCGCTGCCCTGACAGCCGGATCCGCGAACGTATCGGACAGCGCGGTTCCGCTGCTGTCGATGAGGATGAACCGAAGGCGCGGATCGATCCCCTCCCCCGTTGCCCAGGCCACGAGTTTCCTGCACAGCTCCGCCGTTAGCGCGCCCGTACCTGCACCGAGATCGAAGAAGTCGAACGTCGCTGCGCCTTGTTCCGGAGCATGTTGCTCTAGCAGCGGTCGGACGGCGTGATCCCACAGTCGATGCGAGCGATCCGCCACGAGCGGATCCGACGACGAGCCAAGACGATTCGCAAGCCCCGAGATCACCGACATGCTCGCACGATCCCCACCCGCCTGGTTCGTCGGATAGACGAGCAGGGACAGATCGCCGTCATCCGACAACGGATAGCGTCGATAGTGGCCGAACGTCGATGGCGCGGCGTCCTTCAGCGCGATCAGCGGAAGAAACCGCATGGTGTGAGGTACGGTGGGCCACTTCAGCCGCGCGAGGAGATAGACCGGATTGCGCAGCGTTGTTGTTGCAGCCGCGAGCCGTTTACCTCTAACGTCGATCACGCTGAACGACTCGAACGTAGCGGCGGCAGTGATCGCTTGTCGCACGGCTGGCGACGTGTTCGCCGCGGTCGCAACCTCTACGAGATCCTCCAGCAAAGACCAATACGCGAGGCAATACGGTTGGACGGTCTCGGCGCCGAAGCCGGACTCGATGTAGGCGTGCCATCTGCTCCGAAGCTCGCCGCAGTTCTCGATCAGGCGGGATGATCCCATCGCCTGAATCGGCCGCCAATGATCCCACCAGTCCGTCGTAGTGACGGACAATGCCCCAGCCGCGCTTAGCGCGATGGAGCTGACGATCCGCGGGCGGCGAAGGCTCGCATCGAGTAGCGCTCGGTCGTACGGGACGGCCCGTCGCTGTTCGTGAGCCAGAACGGTCGGCATCCTTCAAGCTCCTGATCTTCCCAGTTCGTGGCTGACGCGATGAAATCACACGTGGCCGGGCATCTCCCAAGCGCTTCATGGCACTTTCGCCAAAATCGAGCGGCGAAGCCGGAAAGAATTTGGGTTGCCCCGCGGCCGATATCGGAGAGCCAATACTTTGCACGTCGAGTCAACTGCTGGACTTGCGATGTCGTATATTGTGAGTCCGGCAGTTTGCACGGGGAGTAAACAAATGGACTCGGGATATTCAAGCTCTGCGGGAATCTCAGGCGCGACAAGGAGCGAACTCGCGGCCGTGACGGGGCGCGGGCATAGGCTCATCGGCGTTGCGGACGCGGTCAATGCTCTCGGGATCGACGCTCAGGCTGCGGCCATGAAACTGGCACGCTGGGCCGATCAGGGGTGGCTCCGGCGGGTCCGTCGCGGCATGTATATCCCGGTGCCGGTGGACGCGGAAAACCCGAAAGCTTGGACCGAAGACGCGCTCATCATTGCTACCGCGATCTGGTCTCCCTGTTACTTCACGGGCTGGACTGCGGCGAATCATTGGGGTCTGTCCGAGCAGGTCTTCCGCACGGTCGTGCTCAAGACAACTGCCCGGGTGAGGGCCAGCCGCGCCGAGATGCTGGACCACGAGTACCTCGTCGCGCACACCGACAAACGCCATCTGAGTTGGGGCATGGAGTCCGCGTGGCAGGACGGAGTGCGGCTCAACTATGCCGACCCGACGCGCACGGTCGTCGAAATTCTCGACGCACCGCGCCTCGCTGGAGGGATACGCCACGCAGCGGAGATCCTCGGCGCGTATCTTGGTGATCATGATCCCGATCGGCTCATCGACTATGGCGATCGCTTGGGGAATCGCACGGTGTTCAAGCGTCTGGGTTACCTCACCGAGGCGATCGGAGCTGAACAGCCCAGCCTGATCGAAGCATGCCGGCACCGGCTATCCGCAGGTGTGTCCCTGCTCGACCCTGACGGCCCGCGTGGTGGCCTGCGCGTACCTGAGTGGAACCTCCGAGCCAACGTCCATGTGTCTGAGACGAACCCGTCGTGATTCCGTGGCGCGAGATCCTCGCGCTGCGCTCCGAGTGGCAGCTCGATGCCAACGTCATCGAGAAGGACTACGCGCTCGGATGGCTTCTCGCCGGCATCGCCCATGACGATGACCTGTCCGAGACCTGGGTGTTCAAGGGCGGCACTTGCCTCAGGAAGTGCTACTTCGAGACATACCGGCTCTCGGAGGATCTCGACTTCACGGTCACAGACGATGGACCGGAGACACCTGAAGAACTCACACCGATCTTCACCCGTATCGCCGAGTGGATGCGCCGCGAGTCCGGGATCGAAATCGTCGTCGAGGACGGCTCATTCGTCCGTCAACGCAATCGTCGCGGCCATCCGACGACGCAGGGCCGCCTGACGTATCGTGGACCGAACCCACCCGCGCAGCCACCGAAGGTCAAGATCGACATCACGGGCGACGAGTTGTTGGTGGAGGCGCCGGAGATCCGGCCGATCGTGCATCCGTACAGCGACGCGCCACTGCCCGTAAACGGCGTCCGTTGTTACACGCTCACCGAGCTGTGCGGCGAGAAGCTCCGAACGCTCGCCGAGCGCTGCCGACCTCGCGACCTCTACGACGTGGTGCACATGAGCCGACATCCTGACCTTCTCGATCAGCCGACCGCGATCGCGGAAGTCCTCGCACGCAAGTGCGAATTCGTCGGTATCTCAGTACCTGACCTGGCTTCGATCCAAGCTTCACCCTTCCGGGAGGAGATCGCGCGTGAATGGGGGAACATGCTCGGGCATCAGCTGCCGCGCCCCCTCCCACCGTTCGCTGACTTCTGGGGCACGCTCGACGACGTGTTCGCCTGGCTCGCCGGAGAGGCGCATGTCATGCCACTGCCGCGGGCCGAGCTGGGACAGCTCGACGATACATGGATTGCACCGCGCGAGATGACCTCTTGGCGCGGCGGAGCACCGCTCGAACTTGTCCGTTACGCCGGCGCCAACAAAATGAAGGTTGAGATCGACTATCGCGCAGAAGAGGGACTGCGCGGTCCGCGCACGGTCGAACCGTACTCGTTGAGGCGAACGCAGGACGGCAACCTCCTGCTGTTCGTCGTCAACGATCGCAACCAACTACGAGTCTATCGTGTAGACCGGATCGCCGCGGTTCGGCCGACCGGCGATTCGTTCGTGCCGAGGTTCCTTGTCGAATTCTAGTGCTCCGAGGCTCGCGTTGACGACTGCGGCGCGCTACGGTGGCTGCACGAACGTCGAAAGTTGCACCGCCTCTCGGTGAGTTTGACTCGCTGCTAGATCCGTAGGCGCAGGGGCTTGGGAACAAGCTAGGGCTTCTGCAAGCTGCTCCAGATTCGAAACCAGGCTCGAATTCGATGCAAGCTGCACCTAATTAGGTGCACATCTCGCAGCACGTTGCCGCGTCGATCCTACCATAGAGAAGAACGCTCCCCGCGTTCTTGAGTTTCGGTTTCATCACCATCGCTCGAACTCAAAGCTCACGGTCTTCCCACCGAGTTCCAGCGTCTGAGGCTCCGCAGCGTCGCCGAGCGAGGTCGCTTTCAACTCAGGTGACTCGCGGCACAAGGCATCGTGCAGCGCACCCACGACCTCCGATGGGTCTGAGTGCTCCAGCCCCAGCCGCATAAACTGTGGCCATGTCCCCCAGGCTGCTCGCGGATCCATGGTTGCACCTGAAAAGTGACTGAAGTGTCGACCGAGGATGAATAGATAAACGTTGCTGACGGCGGCGTTCTTGAGGCCTAAGTGGCTCGCGATCTCACCGTCGCTGGCCCGGTCGAGCCACGACGTGACAGCGTCCAACCACTTCGCCGCCTCACGAGCCAGATTGGCTTTCCGAGACTGGCGGCGCCTCAACGATGCTCCAAATGGGTCCTGCCATTTCAGTTGGAACAGTCCGACGCTTCCCGTTTGCCTGTCGCAGACCGCAGCGTCGATATCAGTGGCGATCGACCCATCACTCGACCTGATTCGGATTGGACTCGGCGCTCTGACGAACCGATAGTCGGGAAACAGATCGTACAGGTCCGCCCTAAACAGTTGCTCCCGCCCGGCGATGGCGCGATCCCAGTCCGAGGGATACCGGCGCTGCAACTCGTTGAGGAGGAAGTGCGTCGGCTCACCGAGCATTCCAAGCAACGGTCGGGCTACGGATCGGGGGCCACCAATCTGAATCATCGGAATCAGGTAGCCTCCCGGTGCTGAACAGTGAAACTCCCGGTTCTCAGGCGTGAGGGTCAGTGCTGACAGAAGGGAGTCGGCAACGGACTCCGGTACGTCGAACATGTGAGATAGCGACTCCGCCAAGACTGGCCTTTCGGAGACTATCGAGATCACATTCCGGTGAGAAATCGTGGAGTCCTTGCTCATGAGCACCTGCGCGAAACCCAAGTGCTTAAGCGTCCAACCGGCTATGGCTACCAGTGCGCTTCCATAGAGCGAATAGGGCAGCCCTCCGAACTGCGCGTCGCCGGGGAACGCATCCAGGCTACCCCATTGCCTCGCCCAAAGAACTCCCGCTTCTTGGTAGTGTTCGTCGATCTCAGGTGCGGTCGTGTAGCCGATGTACTTACCCAACCACGGATAGACATGCTGCTCCATTGTCCTCATCACTGAGGCACGCCTTTCCTCGTTTCGGCTCCGACGGCGAGCGTCGAGCCTGCGCGCGAGGTCACTGTAGTAAAGGTCATGCTCGCGCTCTACAGCCTCCACGCCGGCGGCGCGAGAGATCGAGAAGATGACCTGCCCCCCGAAAACTGATCCAGTCTAAATGAGCGTCCTCCGGGATAATG